>CAZCVW010000052.1:1364-13891 GCA_964502185.1 uncultured Burkholderiales bacterium | reverse complement strand
TGAGCAGCGGGTTCGCGCCGAGATCGGCATAACGCGGAGGTCGGCATAATCGTGCAGACGGATCCTGGGCAGCTTGTATCGAGCCACACGCCGGCGGAACGCCATTGAGAAGAGCTCGGGGTGCACCGGCCGGCCGTCAGACCCGGCGAACACGAGATCGTGGTCGACGTAGGCGGAGCCGAGCAGCAGCCGCTCTTGCGCCTGGCGGGCCCGGACGGTCCGGACCGCGGCCACCGTCGCTCGGTCGAGCTCGACCGAGCGGGGCTTGCCCGACTTGGTGCGGGGAGCCATCCGCACCTCATAGGCGATGGAGGTGACCGTGTGCCGAAGGACGACCTTCCCGGCGTCGAGATCGACGTCGCTCCACCGCAGGCCGAGGGCCTCACCCCGCCGGCAGCCGGTGGTCGCCAGGAACAGCCACGCCTGGTAGTGGCGGTCATCCTGCACGTGCGCGAGGAACCGGGCGAGCGTCGGACCGTCCCAGGTGCGCATCTCGGGCGCCTGTGCCTGGGCGGCGCCGGGCGGCTGCGCCGCCTGGGCCACGTTGCGGACCACCCGGTCCCAGGCGACGGCTTCTCGCAGCGAGCGGCCGATGATCGTGTGGATATAGCGCACGGTGCGAGGCGAGAGCCCGCCGGGCTTCCCGTCGAGCCGCCCGTGGTCGAGCAGGTCGGCATAGAGCCGGTTGAGTATGCCGGCGTCAAGCTGCTGCAGAGGAACGGCGCCAATCCGCGGGCTGACGTGCCGGGCGAGGTACCGGGTGTACGACTCGTGCGTCGAGGGCTCGATCGTCGCCCGTATGGCCGGCAGCCAATCCTCGGTGAGGAACGCACCGAACGACTGACGGGCCGGGGCCACGTAGGTGCCCCGCCGGCCGCTGACCCGCAACTCGTCGAGCGCCGCCTGCGCCTCGGCCTTCGTCCGGAAGCCGCGGCGCTTCGCCTGCCTGCGTCGGCCGTCGCCGCCAGGAGGAAGATCGACGATGAACCACCAGGTGCCGGACTTCGGGTCCTTCTTCGGAGCAGACGTGGTCATCGCTCTCCTCGCGCCGTGCGCCGCCGACTCGCCCGCCCGCCGCCGATCGCATCGTCGCTCGTGTCGCTTGGTGCCGTCTCGTCCGCTGTGCTGCTTGGTGCCGCATCGTCCTCGCCTTCCGCCGGTCTGGCTCGGGTGAAGTCGTCGTCCTGGGCGTGTTCGGCGATGAAGCCGCGCAGGCCGGCTTGGCGGAGGTGGTCGACCCATTTCCCGAGTTCTTCGACGGCGTTGTCGAAGGAGTCCTCGTGCTGGTCGAGGAGGGCGAGGAGCATTTCCTTGCGGCGTTCCTTGTAGCTCCAGGTGCGAGCGGCGGCGGGCTGGCCGGTGAGCTTCTCGACGACGAGGTCGTTCTCGCTGGGGTCGTGGATGCCGTACTCCCGGAGGCGGGCGTAGAGCGGTTCGAGCTTCTCGGGGCGCCCGAGAAGCCAGAGGTAGAGCTCGTCGACCTGGCGGGTGGTGCCCCGCATGAGCCGGTGGTCGCCCTTGGGGGGGAGCAGGAACCAGATGATGGGGAGGTCGAAGACCATGGCGAAGATGAGCAGTTCGTGGGCGTCGAACTCCCGGCGCCGGTCGCTGTCCCAGGCCCGCTCGATGGATGACACCCCCGCCTGGCTGAGTCGCTGTCCGAGGTAGCGCTCAAGCCGCTCGGCGAGTTCTTCCTGGGTCCAACCCCGCAGCTCCCGGGCGGCCCGGACGTTGTAGGCCACAACCTGGTTGAGATCGACCGCCGGGCGAGGGTCGGGCGGCGGTTGACGCTGACGGATCGGCACGAACCCCACCCTACATCGGCTCCTGCTTGTGTAGCCACTGTGCTGACACAATGCACCGTGGTAGCATCTGTGAGCTTTGGTGTCAATGTCTGGGGGTTGTGCCAATGAGCGACGAGATCCCTCCGTTCCTGACTGTCGAAGAAGCTGGCCGGCTCCTGCGGATCGGCCGGACGAAGGCCTACGACCTGGCCAGGGAGTGGCGCGCCACCGACGGCCGCTCCGGCCTGCCCGTGATCGACTTCGGCGACCTGCTGCGGGTTCCCGGCCCGGCCATCCGCCGGATGCTCGGCGTCGGCCTGTGCGCCGACATGCCGGTCGTGACGAAGAAGCCGGGCGAGCCGGCGAAAGTCTCACCGCCGGAGCCGCCGGCCAGCGAGGGGCGGGTGACGCCCGGCCCACCGCTGCCGGCGCCGGCCAGCGAGGAGCCGGTGGTCGCGGTCCCCCGGAAGAAAGCCCGATCCCACCGCGCCCTCTCCAACTCCACTTCCCAGCTCCCTCTCTTCCAGCCCCTCCCCTTCACCTCTCCCGATCCCGAATCACCTTCCCGCCCATGAACCCGCTCTTCCCGATCCCCACCCCTCAATGTTCGTCAGACATTTGCCATCCCTCCGGGAAGGCGTTGCCCGGCCGCGCGCCGTTCAGCCGGGAGGCGGGCGCATGTTGAGGATCACCAAGCTTGCCGATGCGGAGTACCTGCTCCGGCAGGTGGCTCTGGGGATCGACGACTACTACGTCGGCGCCGGTGAGGCGCCGGGGGTGTGGCAGGGCCGCCTGGCCGCCGAGTTGGGCTTGGCCGGGGTGGTCGAGGCCGACGCGCTGCGGGCTTTGCTGCTGAACCGGGACCCGGCGACGGACACCGTGCTGGTCACCGGCGGGCGCCGTCGGACAGTGACGGCCTTTGACGTGACGTTCTCGGCGCCAAAGTCGGTGTCCCTGCTGTGGGCGTTCGCCTCACCGGAGGTGGCGTCGGTGGCGTCGATCGCTCATGTCGAGGCGGTGGCGGTGGCGCTGGATTTCCTGGAGCGGCGGGCGGGGGCGACCCGCCAGGTGATCGACGGCGAACGGCAGCGGCTCTCGGCGGGTCTTGCGGCGGGGACGTTCGTGCACCGGACTTCTCGTGACGGTGATCCCCAGTTGCACACGCACTCGGTGGTCGTGAATCTCGGCCGTCGGCCGGACGGGACCTATGCCGCGCTGGACGCCGCGCCGCTCTACGAGTGGGGTAAGGCTGCCGGTTCGGTGTACCAGGAGGAGCTCCGCCGCCGCCTGACCGAGCAGCTCGGGGTGGACTGGGGCCCGGACCGGCACGGATGCCGGGAGATCGCCGGCTTCGACCAGAGCTGGTTGCGGAGGTTCTCGAAACGGACGGTGGCCATCGACGAGCACATGGCCGGCGCCGGCCAGGAGAATGCCGACCCGGTCATGCGGATGAAGGCGGACGAGGCGGCATCACTCGCCACCCGACCCCGCAAAGACGGCTCGCTCACCCCCGAGGTCCTCCGGGAACGGTGGCAGGCCGAAGCCGACGCGATCGGGATGCCCCACGGACATGCCCTCGAGGCGGCGGTGTGCGACCGGACCGTTCCGGAGTTCCGCCCGCGGCTCGAATGTGCGGATGTCGTTGAGGCGCTCGTCGACCCGGAGGACGGGCTGTGTGCCCACCGGGCCCGTTTCGGTGCGGCCCATGTCGTCGAACAGGTCGCCGCCCTGGGCGCCGGCCGCCTCCACGTCGATGCTGTCGAGGACCTGGCCGAGGCGTTCCTCGACTCGGACGACGCCGTCCTCCTGGCCGACCGCACCGGCCGGCGCGGCGCCGAGTACTCGACCTTCGATCACCTGGCGTTGGAGCAGCGGGTCCTCGACCACCTCGGCGACCTCACCATCCTCCCTGTCGACGGCCTCGACCCCGCTCTCGTCGAGCAGGCCATCAGCGCCGAGGAGCCCGGCCTCGGTGCCGACCAAGCCGAGGCCGTCCGGGCCCTGTGTGAGGCGGGCCCGGCCATCCGGAGCCTGATCGCCCCGGCCGGGTTCGGGAAGACCACCACCGTCCACGCCGCCGCCGTCGCCGCCAACAGGGCCGGCCATACGGTCGTCGGCCTGGCCGCCACCAACCAGGCCGCTGGCGAGCTCCGTCAGGCCGGGATCGACGCCTCGACCATTGCCCGCTTCGCCCGCGACGGCGCCGTCCTCCGGCGGGGGTCCGTGGTGGTCCTCGACGAGGTGTCCCAGGTCGCCACCGCCGACGCCGAGATCGTCCTCGCCGCCGTGGCCGCCACCCCCGGCGCCGTCCTGTGGTGCCTGGGCGACCCCCACCAGGCCCAAGCCGTCCGGGCCGGCGGCCTCGGCGCCGAACTCGTCCGCCTGGGCCAGGACGGCTCGATCCCGGCACCGGCCCTGACCGAGAACCGCCGCCAACTCGAACCCGCCGAACGCCAAGCCCTGGCCCACTACCGGGCCGGGCTCGTCGCCACCAGCCAGGCCATCCGCCGCCACCACGGCTGGGAACACGACCTGGGCTCCCCCCACGCCACACGAGAGGCCCTCGCCGATGCCGCCGTGGCGGACATCGCTACCCACGGACCGGCCGGGGTCGTCGCCCTCGCCATCTCCCACGCCGACTGCGAGGACCTCGCCGACCGGATCCGTTCCCGCCTCCGGGTCGCCGGCCACCTCTGCGGCCCGGAACTCACCGGCTCCGCCTGGGGAAACGGGGAACGCCGCTACACCGCCGGCGACCGCATCCTCGTCCACGGCACGCTCCGCACCAACGGGCAGCGCCTCCACAACGGCTCCGTGCTCACCGTCACCGCCGTCGGCGACGACGGACTCCGCGCCGTCACCGAGCACAACCGGGCCGTCGTGCTGCCCCGAGCCTTCATCGCCGGCCACCGCAGCGACGGCAGCCCCAACTGCTCCCACGCCTGGGCCCGCACCGTCGACGGCATCCAGGGCGGCACCTGGCCCCAGATCCACCTCCTCGGCACCGCCGCACTGCAGCGTTTCACTGGCTACACCGCCCAGAGCCGCGGCCGCCAGGCCACCCACACCTGGAACGTGACCCGTCTCCCCGACCTCGACCACGGCGGTGTCCTCGCCGACCAGCGCACCCCCGAACGAGAAGTCCTCGACGCCCTCCGCCGCCAACCCGACACCGGCTTCGCCGTCCACGACGCCCCCAGCCACATCGAACGGCTCCTCGCCGAACAGGCCGCCCTGCGGCACTTGCTGAACGATCGGCCAGCCGACCGGCGGCCCGCCTACCGGCAAGCCGAATTCGCCCTTGCCTCAGCCAAGAAGAACCTGTACTGGGCCAACCACCGTCTCGAAATCGCCGAGAAGCGGCTCAGCGAACTCGGCCCGATTTCCCAGCTCCGCCGCCATGGCCGCCAGGAGAAGACATCGGTCCTCGACCAGATCGATCGCTTCACCGACGACGTCCGGAAGGCCGAGACCAACATCGCCGGCTGCCAACGAGACCTCGACGAACTCCGCCCCCAGGTCGACCAGCGCCAAGAATGGGACGCCGACCACGGCTGGCCCGACTCCCGCCTCCGTACCGTCGACGCCGAACTGGCCGAACTCGGCCGGGGCGGACGTCGCATTGAAGGGACGGCCCGAGACCCCTACCCCACGGGACGCAAGCTCGGACGAGAGCACGCATGGCTGGATCGCGTCGCCGACGTCACCGCGCCGCCGCGCCCCGGTCCGGACCTCGGAATCGACATCGGGCTCTGACCGCTCCCGCTCCTGACAGGCCCTTACGGCTCGTTGCCGGATCGCGACGCGGCGGCGATCCGTCGGCGCCCACCGAGCGGGTGATCCCCGAGTTCCGCTGATTGTTCGCAAACGGGCCGCAAGCGTTCGTGGCTACTGTCCGTCCCGATGACCGAACTGGGCGTCGTCGCCCTGCTCTTCACGGATCTGGTCGGCTGGACCGAGATGCTCTCGCGCCTCGGTGACGACGCCGCTGAGGATGTCCGGCGGGAGCACTTCGACCTCCTGCGCCGTGCCCTGGCCGACGCCGGCGGGAGTGAGGTGAAGACCCTCGGCGACGGGATCATGGCCGTCTTCGCCAGCCCGCTGTCCGCCCTCGGATGCGCCACCGCCATCGTGGGCGCGGTCGGGGCCGCCAACCGCGACCGGGCCGGGTCCGAGACCGTGGAAGTGCGGGTCGGGGTCCACGCCGGCGAGCCCATCGCCGAAGGCGGCGACTTTCACGGGACCGCCGTGGTCGTGGCCCGTCGCCTGTGCGACGCGGCCAGCGGCGGGCAGGTCCTGGCCTCCGAGCTGGTGGCGGGCCTCGTCGGCGCCCGCGGCGGGTTGTCCTACCGACCTCTGGGACGGCTCCGTCTCAAAGGCCTCTTGGAGGCAGTGGCGGCGGTGGAGGTCACGACCGCGGCCGCCGCCGATGACCATGCGCCTGAGGCTCTGGTCCCCAGCCGTTCCGACGTCCCGCCGGCTCCGGCCGGGAGTACCGGCACGGTGCGGGTGCGCGTGCTGGGCGATTTCACCGTGGAGGGGATCGACGCTCACCGCCTGGGCACCCGCAAGGCCCGCACAGTCCTGAAGATCCTCGCTCTCCACCGGGGACGGCCGGTGAGCGTCGAGCTCCTGGCCGACTGCTTGTGGCCCGAGGATCCCCCTGCTCGCCCGGGCACCCAGGTGGCCGTCCTGGTCAGCCGCATGCGGGCGGTGCTCGGTTCCGATCGCCTGATCCGCAGCGACGCCGGCTACGCCCTGCGGGCCGACTGGCTCGATCTCGACGCCATGGACGAACTGGTGGCCGAGGCCGGCCGCCGGCTCGAAGCGGGCAGCCACACCCTGGCCCGGACAGCCGCCACCGCCGCCCTCTCCCTGGTTCGAGGCCCGCTCCTGGCCGATGAGCCCGATGCCTCCTGGGCCGAACTGGACCGGGCGGCCGCCACCCGTCTGGTCAACGGGGCCCATTCCATCGGCGCCCGGGCTGCGCTCGCCGCCGGCGACCACGCCGGCGCGGCCGAGTTGGCCGAGTCGCTCCTCGACGCCGATCCCTACGACGAGGCCGCCCTGCGCCTGCTGATGGCGGCTCACGCCGGCGCCGGCCGCCCGGGATCGGCCCTCGCCGTGTATGCCCGGGTGCGGGCCCGTCTGGCCGAGGACCTCGGGGTCGACCCTTCGCCGGCCACCGAGAAGGTCCATACGGCCATTCTCCGGGAGGAGGCCGTCCCCGGGCTGACCATCGGTCCGGTCCCGGGAGTCGACGTCGTCGCCGAGGCTGCCGTCAGCCTCACTGCCACCATCCCGGCTCCCGTACCAGTCCCGCCCCTTCGGCTGGCCGGCCGGGACGGTCCCCTGGCCAGCCTCGACGCCGCTTACGCCCGCAGTACCGCCGGGGATTTCGGCATCCTCGCCGTGGAGGGTGACGGCGGCATCGGGAAGACCCACCTCCTCACCGTCTGGGCCGAGCGGGCCCGTGCCTCCGGGACGACGGTGCTGTGGGGTCGCTGCGACCAGCTTGAGCGTTCCCTGCCCCTCCAGGTGGTGGTCGACGCCCTGGCCACCCACCTCAGAACGGTCGGCTCCGAGCGCGCCGCGGCGCTGATCGGGGCGGACGGCCCCACTCTGGGGCCGCTCCTCGGCCGGGACGCCGGGGCGGCCGCCGGAACAGGAGTGAGCACCTCGCTGGCCTCGATCGCGGACCCGGCGACCGGCCGAGCCTTGTTGTTCGGCGCCCTGGTGTCGGTCCTCGAACGCGCCTGCGCCGCCGGTCCGGTGGTGCTGATCCTCGACGACATGCACCTGGCCGGCGCCTCGACCGTCGACTGGCTCGCCTTCGCCGCCCGCCGGGCTTCCGGGCTGCCCCTCCTCGTCCTCGTCGCCCGACGCGCCGGGGAGGGACCGGAGCTCCCGGTCTCCGAGCGGGTCATCCTCGAGCCCCTCGATCTGGCCGCCACCGAGTCCCTGGTCGGCAAGGACCGAGCGGCGCCACTGCACGCCCGCAGTGGGGGCAACCCCATGTTCCTGGTCGAACTCGCCGCCGCCGGCGACGGCGACGAACTCCCGAACAGCATCCGGGAGGCGGTGGCCGACCGCTGCGAGCGGGCCGGGCCGGCGGCCGCCACGTTGCGCACCGCCGCCGTAGTCGGTCCGACCGTCGATCTCGACCTGCTGGCCGCCGTGCTGCGCTCCTCACCCGTCGAACTGCTCGACCATCTGGAGGAAGGTGTCCGCCGAGGCATCCTGGTCGAGGACGGGCCGGCCTTCACCTTCCGGCACCTGCTAGTCCAGGAGGCCTTGGCGGCCGGGACGGGAGCCTCGCGCCGGGCGCTGATCCACCGGGAGGCGGCGCGGGTGCTCGCCGCTCGGCCCGACCGTGACGTCCTCGACGTCGCCTACCACGCTCGACTCGGCGGCGACGACGAGCGGGCGGCGACCGCGCTAGTGGACGCGGCGGCACTGGCGGGCGACCGCTTCGATTTCGCCGAGGCTGAGCGTTTCCTCGACCAGGCGCTCGCTCTGGCCGACACCGCCGACGGGCGGCTCCTGCGGGCCCGGGTGCGGCTCATGCTGCCCGGCCGGTTCGCCGATGCTGCCGCCGACGCCCGGGAGGCCCTGGGGCTCGGGGCCGGGGCGCCGGCCCTCGAGGTGGCCTGCTGGGCCGCCTACTACCAGCGGGACTTCGAGACCGCCGCCCGCCTCGCCGACGACGGCGCCCGACTCGCAACCGACCCCGATCTGCGGGCCAGTTGCCTCGCCGCCGGGGGAACCGTGAACGAGCACTCCGGAGACCTCGCGGGCGCCGAAGTCCGTCTCGAGGAAGCCCTGAGCATTGCCGGCGGGCAGGCTCGCATCAACGCTTCGGGCTGGCTCGGCTGCCTCCGCGCCTTCCAGGGCCGCTCCGAGGAGGCCCTCGACCTGCTCCGGCCGGTGACCCGGCCCACCACCGCCTTCAAGGGTCCGGGATGGCTGGCTGTCCGGTCCCACCTTTTACAGGCATACGCCCACGGCCAGCTCGGCCACCCCGTCGAGGCGCTGGCCTCGCTGGACGAGGTCGACGCCGGGCTGGACCGTCGTCATGGTGACCGCTACGCGGGAACCACCGACAACTTCCGCGGCTGGCTGCTGCGGAATCTCGGGGCCGGCGGCGAGGCGGACGAGGCCAACCAGCGCGGCTTCGAGCGGGGCGCGCGCCTCCCCGATGAGACCCGCCGAGGCGAGGTCTGCCTCCATTCGTGCTACGACCTGGCCGAGGGCGCCGTGGCCACGGGCGACCTCGACGGCGCCCGGATGCAGCTGGAGCGGGCCGCACCACTGCACCGGGCCGCCACGGTGCTCCGCTGGCGTTACGACCAGAGGTCGGGTCTGCTCGCCGGTCGCCTGGCCCTGGCTGAGGGCCGGGCCGAGGGCGCCTTCGCGGTGGCCGTCGAGCTGGCCGAGGTGGCCGAAGGCATCGGGGCCGGCCGTCACGCCGCCCTCGCCCGGCTCCTGGAGGCGCGGGCCCGGGCCGCGCTTGGCGAACCGGTCGACCTCGACGCCGTCGAAGCCGTCCTGGGTGAGTTGCCCCACGTCGCCGGGGTGGAGGCGTGGTGGCTCACCGCCGAGGTGGCCCATGCCGCGGGCGTGGACGCCTGGTGGTCGCTGGCCGAGTCCCGGCTCGCCGACCTCGCTCGCCGGGCCGGGCCCTACGCCGAGGGCCTGTTGCGTTTGGGGCCGGAACGGCTGGAGAGGATCAGGACGACGGGCTGAAACGGCTGGGGTTCGGCGCCCAGCGCGGCTTCTGCGGCCGCCCGGAACTCCGCCCGGAGGGGCGGCGACAACCGCCCCGCGAACCCGGCCAGGGAGGGCCCCGAGAGGCGCCAGGCGACGAGTTGACCCGGGTTCCAGGTGCCGAGGTCGACGGAGTGCTCGGAGACGTCGACCTCGATCAGTCCCGCCGACCGGGCCATGGCCGCCAATGCGCCGGGATCGGCCACCTTGGGTTCGAGGTCCGTCTTCATCCACCCGTACCACTCAGGGCGCCGGTAGCCGAACCGGGCGGCGACCTTCTCGACCGCCTCCTTGCCGGGAAGGGCGTTGGCGGCCGAGAAGGCGCTGGCCAGCACCGTTCCGCCGCGTCGGGTCACTCGGGCGGCCTCGGCCAGGCCTACCTCGGGGTCGGGCAGGTGCGAGAGCGAGAAGGCGGCGACGACCGCGTCAAAGGCATGGTCCCGGAACGGCAGCGCCTGGGCGTCACCGCCGACAGCCGGCCGCCGAGGGCGATCCTGGGCGAGCATGGCCAGCGAGAGGTCGACGGCCACCGTCCGGCCGCCGACGGCGTCAACGGCCCGGGAGGCGGCGCCGGTGCCTGCTCCAAGGTCGAGCACCAAGGCGCCGGTCAGCGGCAAAGGGGCGGCGGCCACCAGCACCTCGGCGAGTCGGTCGTAGGCGCCCCCGACGCCAGTCGTCCACGACGCGGCGGCGTCGTCGTACGCCGAGGTCATGGCGGCGGTGAGGTCTGTGGTGCTCAGTCCAGCCACCGGGCGCCCTCCTCGACGCGTGCCTCCCACCACGACAGGTTCTCGGCGGTGCCGTGGGCGGCCATGTCCCACCCGAACTGGACGACGGCACCGAGGAGGCACAGGTCGAGTTGGCGATCCCACCAGCGGTCCACCGGGACGCCGCAGCCGGCCAGGGAGCGACGGTAGGCGGCGATGGCGTCGGGCAACGGCTCGGGAAGGCGGGCGCTGTTGATGGCGAGGTACCAGGCCAGGTCGGCGCACGCCGGTCCCCGGCCGGGCAACGCCCAGTCGAGGAGGATGGTTCGTCCGTCGGGGCCGGATCCGAGGTTGGCGGCCTTCCAGTCGCCGTGGAGCAGGGTCGCCGGCGTCGCCTCCAAGGCGTCGACCAGGGGCCAGGGCGCGTCGCGCAGCTCCAGCACGATCGGAGCTACGCCGGGTGCCTTCGAGCGGAACCGATCCCATCCGGCTCGGGCCAGTTCGGGCACGACGGCTCCTGACCCCAGCACCCGTTCCGTCTCCCACAGGTGGGGGCCGAACATCAGGTAGCGGTGGGAGAGGGGCATGAGACCAATCTCATCCTCGAACCCCCAGAAGGCGGCGTGCAGGGCGGCCATGTGGTGGAGGAACCGGCGGTGCTGCGCCAAGGGAAGGGGGTGGTCGCCGGCGGGGACGAGCCACTCGGATACGTCCCGCACCAGGAGGGCGGCGCCCCACCCATGGTGGCCCAGACCCGCCGCCACCCCCACCGTGGCGTGGTCCACGACGGCGGGCAGGGCGTCGAAGATCCCCGCTCGCCACAGGACCAGCGGCCGGCAGGCGACGTCTCCCGAGACCCGGGCCACCCAATCGCCGCGGGAACCCAGGTGTTTGACCACATAGGGCTCACCGGCGATGGACACCCGTTCGAGCACGGCCCCGGACTTGCCGTCATGGATCAGCGGCTCCCGGGCGGACGCTCCGGCCAACAGCTCCTCGACGGACGACGCCACGGGGCGGGCGACGCCGGCCGGGAACGCGTCCGGCACCGGCTCAGCCCGCGCCGACACGCTCGGCGTCGGCCATCTCGGCCAGCAGCGAGGCCGGCCAACGGCCTCCGCAAAACACTGTCTGAGTGGTGATCCGACCCTCGTTGACGAGCAGCACCTGAGCCTGGTGACAGGCGTGGGGGGTTCCGTGTTCCTCCCAGCTGAGGGTGAACTCCACCAGCTCGCCCTGCGGCAGTGGGCGCCGCGTGAGGTCCTCGAAGACCCCGGGGTCGCGGTGCCACTGAGCCAGCTGGTCGCGCACGGCCTCGGCACCCCGGAGCGAGAACCGCCAGTTGGGTACTGTGGCGTCGAAGGTGACGTCGGGGGCGAAGACGTCGGCGGGCGGCGGCTCACCCGCTTCGATGGCGGCGAGGAGGCGGTCGATGGGGCCGCTGTGGTCGGGTGCGCTCATGGGGCTCCTGGTCGAGGTCGAGGTCGGAGGTCGATCGTCGCAGCCCGCGTTTGCCGTCCGTTTGCAGCGAGCCGGTTTGCAACCGGTTTGCGGGCCCCGACAATCGCATCCGTACCGCAACCACCCTTTCGTACGGTCCCACTGACCGAGGGTGACGTGCCCCGGCACCAGCAAGGAGGCGGGCAGACATGACGACGACACTGGCCGGGGTGGAGATGGACCAGGTGCTGACCGAAGAGATGCTGGCCCGCTTCGACGAGCGGGCCGCCGGCTACGACCGCGACAACCGTTTCTTCGACGAGGACTGGGCCGAACTGCGGGACTCGGGCTACCTGAACGTGGCCATCCCCGAGACGTTCGGCGGCCCGGGGCTGCGCCTGGCCGAGGTCATGAAGCTCCAACGGCGACTGGCCTACGCCGCCCCCGCCACCGCGGTGGCCGTCAACATGCACTTCTACTGGACGGGCATGGCTGCCGACCTCCACCGGGCGGGCGACGATCGCTGCGATTGGATTCTCGAGCGGGCCGCGGCCGGCGACGTCTTTGCTGCGGGCCACGGCGAGGCCGGCAACGACATTCCCTTGTTCTACTTGTCGGCCGAGGCTCGGAGAGTGGACGGAGGCTGGGAGTTCACCGGACACAAGCTCTTCGGCAGTCTCTCGCCCGTCTGGACATTCCTCGGCATCCATGCCATGGACCGCAGCGACCCGGACCACCCTCTCGTCGTCCATGCCTTCATGCCCCGTGACACCCGCGATGCACCGCTCGATGGCCTATCACCCCGAGGTGCAGCACTACGTGGCCGAGA
>CAZCVW010000052.1:0-1264 GCA_964502185.1 uncultured Burkholderiales bacterium | reverse complement strand
GCGATGCACCGCTCGATGGCCTATCACCCCGAGGTGCAGCACTACGTGGCCGAGATGCGCCTCGCCCTCGAGGCCATCGACCCCGTGCTCGACACCGTCACCCGGGACTGGTCAGAGGGCGTCGCCCACCCCGACTGGGCCATCAAGCTCGTGGCGGCCAAGCATTTCGCCGTCACCAACGCCTTCAAGGTGGTGGACCGGGCTCTCGACCTCTCGGGTGGTGCGGGGATCTTCACCCGGCATCGTCTCGAGCGCATGTTCCGGGACTGCCGCCTCGGACGCATCCACCCGGCCGGCGAGATGCTGACCCACGAGCTCATCGGCAAGCTCGCCCTCGGCATCGACTTCGACGATCCCCAGCGCTGGGGCTGAGATGTGCGACCAGAGGATGCTCCTCTTGATGACAGGCTGACGTCATGGTCAATCCGCAGGGCCGAGGTGGACTGTTCGACTGCAGGGACCGGGTGGTCCTGGTGACGGGGGCGTCATCCGGGCTCGGTGAGCGGTTCGCCCGGGTCCTCGACGGTGCGGGGGCCCGGGCGGTGCTCACGGCCCGGCGCTCAGACCGGCTCGAGGCCCTCGCCCACGAGCTGACAGACCCGCTGTGCCTCCCGGGAGACCTGACCGATCCGTCCCATCGGCAGGCACTGGTTGACACCATCGAGGAACGGCATGGCCGGCTCGACGTCTTGATCAACAACGCCGGCAGCTGTGACGCCGGGCCCCTTGAGGAGCAGACCCTCGAGGAGCTCACCTCGGTCATCGAGCTCAACCTGGTCGCAACGATCGACCTGTGCCGGCTGGCGGCGCCGTTGCTGTTCCGCGCCCCGAGCCCGTCGGTCGTGAACATAGCTTCCGTCTTTGGGGTCGTCGCCTCGCGACCCGCGATGGCCGCCTACAACGCCACCAAGGGTGCGCTCGTCAACTTCACCCGGCACCTCGCCGCCCAATGGGGACCACGGGGTGTTCGGGTGAATGCGCTCGCACCTGGATACTTCCCGACCGAGCTCACCGGCATGCTGACCGATGAGGGGCTCGCCGCCTCGATCCGTGACCGCACCCTCCTCGGCCGCCCACCGACGATGGCCGAGATCGACGGGCCCCTGCTGTTCCTCGTCTCCGATGCTTCGAGCTATGTCACGGGGCACACGCTGCTCGTCGACGGCGGATGGACGTCTGCCTGAACCGCCGGGCTGGGCATGCCCTCAGGTCGGGGGCGGGACCTCGCCCGGCGGGGGTTACGGCGGAGGAGTCGTCGCCTCGG
>CAZCVW010000051.1:0-13908 GCA_964502185.1 uncultured Burkholderiales bacterium | reverse complement strand
CGTAGATGACGCGCCCCTCCCGGTCCTTGAACTGGTAGGACCCGGGAGCGTCGGGTATGGAGCCGGCAGGCGGACGCGTGACCATGCACTGATGATTGTGCCCGAGCGCCGAGCCCGCGCCGCCCGGAGAAGCACCTTTTTGGGCCGGGCGGCATGTTCTGCACCTTCGAGGGCCCGCCCAAGATCATCCGGCTTCACGGCCAGGGCCGGGCGGTGCTGCCCGGCGACGACCGCATCGACGGCCTACCCGGCCTGACGAGAGAACCCGCGGAATAGGTCGGTTCGCCCCGTCGTTTGACGAAGCGTCCGGTTACAATCCGGGCACGCCCGCCCTGGCAAGTGCGGGCACATTCGCTCCGGGACCGACATCCCCGTGGAACGGGCCAGGTCGCTTCCACCGGTCACCAACCGGAGCTCGGCCACGGAGGTCGGCACAACATGCTCCGATTGCAGTCGCCGTTGCCGGACGACTACACCACTGCGTCGCCGGAACAACTGGAAGCCCGGATCCGGGCCGCCAAAGAGGCCCTTGCGGGGCGCCTCCTCATCCTCGGGCATCACTACCAGCGGGACGAGGTCATCCGCTGGGCCGATTCCCGGGGCGATTCACTGAAGTTGGCCCGCTTCGCCGCTGAGTGCGACTGGGCCCGCGACATCGTGTTCTGCGGTGTCCACTTCATGGCTGAGTCCGCCGACATCCTGACGGGTCCCGACCAGCGGGTGATCCTCCCCGACCTCAACGCCGGCTGCTCCATGGCCGACATGGCCGACGCCGAGCAGGTGGAGGAATGCTGGGACGAACTCGCCGGCGTCATCGACGCCGACCGGGTCATCCCCATCACCTACGTCAACTCGTCGGCGGCGGTGAAGGCAATTGTCGGGCGTCGCGGCGGGGCGTGCTGCACCTCGTCCAACGCCCGGGCCGTCCTGGCCTGGGCGCTCGAGCGGGGCGACCGCGTGCTGTTCGTCCCCGACCAGCACCTCGGCCGCAACACCGCCTTCGACATGGGCTTCTCCGCCGCCGACATGCGGGTCTGGGATCCCCGCCAGGAACTCGGCGGCCTCGAGGAGCGCGACGTCAAGGAAGCCCGCTTCCTCTTGTGGAAGGGCCACTGTTCCGTCCACCAGCGGTTCCAGGTCAAGCACGTCGAGGCGGCCCGGGCCGACCACCCCGGCGTCCGGGTGATCGTCCATCCCGAGTGCGCCCACGAGGTCGTGGCACTGGCCGACTCCGTCGGCTCCACCGAGCGGATCCTGGAGGAGGTCGACCGCGCCCCGGCGGGTTCGGTCCTGGCCATCGGCACCGAGATCCACATGGTCAAGCGCATGGCGGCCGCCCACCCCGACAAGACGGTCTTCTCGCTCGACCCGCTCATCTGCCCCTGCTCGACGATGTTCCGGATCGACGAACCCCACCTGGCCTGGTGCCTCGAAGCCCTGGTGCGGGGCGAGATCGTCAACCGCATCACCGTCGACGATCAGACCGCCGCCGACGCCCGCCTGGCGCTGTCGAGGATGCTGGCGACGAACTAGTCACATCAAACGGTCCTTCAGCGCCGAATGCCGGTTGCCGATCACCCCAAAGGGAAAGGGGTGGCAAGTGGCGTTCAGCCGGGATGTCGTCGTCGTCGGGGGTTGTGGGCACGTCGGGCTCCCGCTCGGCCTCGCCTTCGCGGACCAGGGCCTGTCCGTCGCTCTGCTCGACGTCAACCAGCACACCGTCGACCTCGTCTCCTCCGGCCGCATGCCCTTCCTCGAAGCCGGCACCGAGGAAGTTCTGGCCCGGACCCTCGGGGCGAAGCTGGTGGCCACCACCGACCGCTCCGTCGTAGCCGCCGCCGAGCGCATCGTGATCGTCATCGGCACGCCCGTCGACGAGCACCTCACGCCTGACCCGAAGGCCGTCCTCAACGCCATCGAAGAGCTCACCGACCACCTCGTCGACGGACAGCTCCTCGTTCTGCGCAGCACCATCTATCCCGGAGTCACCGCGCTGGTCGAGAAGCTCATCTCCCGGCTCGGCCGGAACATCGACGTGGTCTTCTGCCCCGAGCGGATCGCCGAGGGCAGGGCGATGGAGGAACTCCACCAGCTTCCCCAGATCGTGTCGGGCCGCACCGATCAGGCGCTCGAGCGGGCCGAGGCCCTCTTCGGCCACCTCACCAGCCTGACGGTACGGCTGGTGCCGGAAGAGGCCGAGCTGGCCAAGCTCTTCACCAACACCTGGCGCTACATCAAGTTCGCCATCGCCAACCAGTGCTACATGATCGCCAACGACCTGGACGTGGACTTCGAACGGGTGCGGGCGGCCCTCACCTGGGAGTACCCGCGGGCGGCCGACTTTCCCCGGGCCGGCTTCGCCGCCGGCCCGTGCCTGCTGAAGGACACCATGCAGTTGGCCGCCATCCAGAAGAACAACTTCGCCCTTGGCCACGCCGCGATGATGGTCAACGAGGGGCTCCCGCTCTACCTGGCGTCGCGGATCGAGCAGGAGCATGACCTCTCCGAGATGGTCGTCGGGATCCTCGGCATGTCCTTCAAAGCCGGATCCGACGACACCCGCTCCAGCCTCAGCTACAAGCTGAAGAAGATCCTCGACTTCAAAGCCCGACGCGTGGTATGCACCGATCCGTACGTGCGGAACGACCTGACGCTGCTGCCCATCGAGGACGTGCTGGAGCAGGCCGACCTCATCGTCCTCGGTACCCCCCACCCGGACTACGCGGGCCTCCAGACAGACAAGCCCGTCATTGACCTCTGGGGCCTCATCCAGGACGGGGTGCGCGTGTGAAGCCGCGGGTCTCCGTCATCGTGACCGTCCGCGACGAGGGCGACGCGATCTTCACCTGCCTCGACCGCATCTTCGAGTCGGTCACCCTGCCCTGCGAGGTCCTCGTCGTCTACGACACCCCGGACGACACCACCGCCCCGTGGGCCGAGAAATACGCGGAGAGCGAGCCCCGGGTCATTCCCCTCCTCAACACCTACGGGCGCGGCCCGGCTTGGGCCATCCGCTTCGGCATCGACCATGCCCGGTCCGACGTGGTGGTGGTGACCATGGCCGACGGCTGCGACGACCCGGGCCAGATCGACCAGCTCGCCCGCCTCGTCGACCGGGGCGTGGTGGTGGCCGCCGCCTCCCGCTACGCCCGCGGCGGGCAGCAGGTGGGCGGTCCGGGCTTCAAGGGCTTCCTCTCCCGCGCCGCCGGGTCTTCCCTCCGGCTCTTCGCCCGAGTCGGCACCTGGGACGCCACCAACTCGTTCAAGGCCTACTCGCGGTCCTTCGTCCAGGACGTCGGGATCGATTCGGAGGCCGGCTTCGAGGTCGGCCTGGAGCTGGTGGCCAAAGCCCGCCGTCTCCGCCTGCCGGTCGCCGAAGTGCCCACCATCTGGCTCGACCGCAGCTTCGGCGTCTCCAACTTCAAGCTGGCCAGCTGGTTGCCCCGCTACCTCCACTGGTACCGGTTCGCCTTCGGCCCGAAGCTCTCCCTCGATGAGCTGCGGGCCCTTTCCTCCGGGAGCGCACGATGAGCACGGTCCTTGTCAGCGGATCGGCCGGGTTCATCGGGGGCTACGTCGTCGAGGAGCTGCTCGCCCGGGGCCATGACGTCGTCGGCATCGACGACTTCTCCAAGTACGGGCCGATCTCGAAGTCCTACGACGACGACCCCCGGTATCACTTCGTGAAGGGCGACTCCCGGGACGTGGGGCTCATGCGCGAGCTCCTCGAGGACTGCGACCACTTCATCGCCGGCGCGGCGCTCATCGGCGGCATCGCCTACTTCCACTCCTACGCCTACGACCTCCTGGCCACCAACGAGCGGATCATCGCGGCGGCCTGCGACGCCGCCATCGACGCCTGGAGCGGCGGATCCGGCCGGCTCCGGAAGGTGACGTTCGTCAGCTCGTCGATGGTGTTCGAGTCGGCCGACTCGTGGCCGTCCTACGAAGGGCAGCAGCGCGAGATCCCACCGCCGCGGTCGTCGTACGGGTTCCAGAAGCTGGCCGTCGAGTACTTCGCGCAGGCGGCGCACGACCAGTACGGGCTGCCCTTCACCATCGTCCGACCCTTCAACTGCGTGGGCATCGGCGAACGGCGCGCCCTGGGCGAGGCGGAGGTGATGAGCGGCAATGTGAAGCTGGCCATGAGTCACGTCGTTCCCGACCTCGTCCAAAAGGTGCTGAAGGGTCAGGACCCCGTCCACCTGCTGGGTGACGGACAGCAGATCCGCCACTACACCTACGGCGGCGACCTGGCCCGCGGCATCGTCAGCGCCGTCGAGCACCCCGACGCCCTGAACGAGGATTTCAACCTCTCGACCGCCGTCGGCACTTCGGTCATCGAGCTGGCGGAGGTCATCTGGCGGAAGATCAAGGGACCGGGCGTGCCCTTCCGCTCCGTCAGCGACGCGCCCTTCGAACATGACGTGCAGCGCCGTGTGCCGGCCACCGACAAGGCCCGGGAGATCCTCGGATTCGAGGCCGCCACAACCCTCGACGAGATGCTCGACGAGGTGATCCCGTGGATCGAACAGGCGGTAGCCGACGGCGCCATCTGAGCGACGCCGGCCCTCCACGGCCAGAGCCGACACCCATGCGAGCCGTCCGCGCCGAGATCGCCGCCGTCTTGGCGCTGTTGGCAGTGGCGCTGCTCGTCCGGCTGCCCACCCTCGAGCAGCCGCTGGGCGAAGCCCACAACTTCCGTCAGACCCAGACGGCCTATACCGCCGTGGTCTTTCACGACGAGGGGGTGGACCTCCTCCACCCCAAGTTGCCGGTGTTCGGCGAGCCCTTCGAGGTCCCCTTCGAATTTCCGCTCTTCCAGGCCATGGCCGCCGGCGTGATGTCGTGGGGCGTGGCGCCCGACGTGGCGCTGCGGGCCACGGGCCTCGCCTGCTTCCTACTCAGCGCGGCGCTGCTTTTCGGGCTCATCCGGCATGTGGCGGGCCGCCTCGCCGCCCTGGCCACCCTGGCGGCTTTCCTGTTCAGCCCCTTCTCGCTGCTGTGGTCGCGAGCGTCGCTCATCGAGTATCTGGCCGTCGCCGGCGCGCTCGGCTGGCTATGGGCGGGGCTCCTCTGGAGGGAACGCCGGCGGTTGGTCCTGGCCGGCGTCGCGCTGGCCGCCGGGCTGGTGGCCATGCTGGTCAAGCCGACGACGGCCGTCTTCTGGATCCTGCCCCTCCTCGCTTATCCCGTGGTTGATGAGGGACGGGGATGGCGGGCCTGGCTCCGGGCCCGCCGCGACCCGGTGCTCCTCGCGTTGATCGTTCTCCCGCTGCTGGCTGCGGCGGCCTGGACCCACCACGCGGACGCCATCAAAGCGGCGCAGCCAGCCACCCGCTTCCTGACCAGCACGGCCCTCCAGGAGTGGAACTTCGGGACGCTCGAGCAGCGGCTCGACTTCGCCAACTGGTCCACGATCGGGCAGCGCATCGGCACCACGCTCACCGGCGTCCCGGCCTGGCTCCTGCTCGTCGCGCCGCTCATCGGCCTACGAACCCCGCAAGCCCGCTTCTGGGCCGCCTTCGCCGCCGTTCCCAGCTTGACCATTTTCGTGTTCTGGAACCTCTACGTGGTCCACGACTACTACCTCGCGGCCCTCACTCCGGTACTGGCCGCCCTCCTCGGGTTCGGGGCCACCCGGCTATGCCGGCACCTGTCCGCCGGTGCCCCGCGCCGGGTCATGGCCGGATTGGCGACGGCCTCGCTGATCGGCTTCCCGGTCATCGGCGCCCCCTACTTCAAGCCCGCCTACGCCGACGTCGACCCGATCGCCAGCCTGCCGGAGCTGAAGGAGCTCGAGGCCTCCACGACGCCCGGCGACCGGGTCATGTTCGAGGGGTACGAGTGGTCGCCGGCGGTGCCCTTCTACGCGCGGCGGCAAGGGTTCATGATCCGTTCGGACCCGAGCGTCGGAGAGGCGGAAGCTGGGTCCCGCCTCGCCGAGAACGGCTACCGAGTGCTCGTCACCACCGGGCTCCGCACCGGTTTCGCCGCCGACGCGATCCGCGCCCGGCCCTGGACCGGTGTGCTGGGCCGGCACGTTTACGTGACCGGCGACCACCCGGCGGACCTGCGAGGCGCCCCAGTGGCGGCCACCGACGACCCCTTGTCGACCGACGGGACCCCGATGCTCCTGTCCACCCCGGTGACCATCACCTGTGGCGGGACCGGCCTCACCCTGCCCACGGCGACCCGGGGCACAACTCTCGAGCTGGCCGCCGACACGCGCCGCTCCGCCAAGCTGTCGGTCACATCCGCCTATGGGGACGTCCCCGTGCGTCGGTTCGTCATGGTCACCGCCGGCGCAGGCGACGGATCCTTGACGGTCAGTTGCCGGGACACAGCGTCCGTGACGGTGGTCGGCGTCTACGCCACGGACCTGTCAGGTCTTTCGGGCTAGAAGGAACAGGAGGCGGGGGATGGTGGCCGCGTCGACGTACTCCGCCGCCCGCGCCAGGAACCCCGGCGGCGGCGCCGGTTCCTCCATCCGCTCGATGAGGAGCCCCGATTCGGCCATGGCGTTGACATACCGGCTGAGCGGACGGTGGACGAACGGCAGGAGCACGCCGGGAGCCACCTCCTCCATGGACGTGTCCTCGGGCAGATACGGCCCGACCCGCCAGTACTGCTCCTCCAGGATGTGGTCGTCGATCCAGCCGCTGCCCGGCGTCTGGAGCAGCGGGTGGTTGAGGAAGAACAGGAACCGCCCGCCGGGCCGCAGCACGCGGCCCACCTCCCCGATCGCTTCCCGGTACTGCTCGATGTGCTCGAAGACCAGGCAGGCCACCACCGCGTCGAAGACACCGTCTGGAAACGGCAGCGGGCTGGCTCCGGCCCGGAGATAGTGCGGACCGCCGCCCCGCTCGGCCGCCGCAACCAGTTGGGCGGCGGTCGGGTCGACGCCCACCACCACCGCCGCTCCCCCGGCCACCGCCAGCCGGGCCACCTGACCCTCGCCCGTACCGACGTCGAGCACCGAGGCGGCGCCGGCCAGATGCAGGCGGGCCAGCGGCAGGATCTGCTCCTCGTACTCCGGATCGGCTCCCTCGGTGAAACCCTCCTGCCACCAGCCGGCATGGGTCTCCCACGGGTCGGCGCCGGGCGGGCCGGTCCGGCTCACCTTCGAGCCCGCCGGGCCAGCGCCCGGTAACTCGCCGAGCGGGCCGTGGCCAGCGCGACGGCCCGGACCGAGCCAACCGCCAGGTCGCCGGCGCTGATGACGCCCGGCCACTGGTTGCGGAGGTCCCGGAACAGGCCGATCGCCTGCCGGCTCTGGTCGCGGGCGAGGGCCACCGACAGAGAGGTATCCAGCACCCGAAAGGCTCCAACGACGTCCGGCTGGGCGTAGAGCGGACCGAAGCGGAGCAGGCGACACCAGTAGTCCAGATCGATCATGTAGGGGCGCGCCCCCGAGAACTCGCCACACCGGCCCATAAGGTCCCGACGCATCAGCACGCACACGGGCTCCCCGAACGGGTTCGTCCCCGACCGCACCGTCCGCCGCACCGCCTCTTCCGACGGCACGATCCCGCGCATCCCGGTCAGGCCGCGGGCGGCCAGCAGCACCCGATGGCCGCTGTCGACCACGTCCCGCCGCCCGGCGACCAAGGCAACGTCACCGGCGCGCTCCATCACCTCGACCTGACCGGCCAGGGCCGTGGGGGCCAGGGTGTCGTCATGACCGAGCACCTTGACGTAACGGCCCCGGGCGTGCTCCACCGACCGGTTCCAATTCCCGGCCACGCCGAGGTTCTGCCGGTTCCGTTCGACCCGGAGGCGCGCGTCGGCGAACTCCGAGGCGACCTGGGCCGTCCCGTCCGGGCTGGCGTCATCCACGACGATGAGCTCCAGGTCATCTAGGGTCTGCGAGAGCACCGAACGGATCGTCTCGCCGATGAACCGGGCCGCCCGGAAGGCGGGTACGCAGACGGAGACGGTAGGCGCCACGAGCGGAGGAGAGTAGCCCGCTGACTCTTCACTTTCGCCGGAATCGTGCCGATGACCGGACCGTGACCAACACCCCGGGAACACACGCGACGACGGACTACGGATACGTCAAGCTCCAGGAGACGCCATGGCGCGGGCACTGGCTCCTGCAACGGGAGGTGCTCCGCCATTCCGAACCGGGCGACCGGATCTTCGAGGGCGGCGTGTCGAGCGGGTACCTCTCGCGGCGCTTCGTGGAGGAGGGCCGACGGGTGGACGGGGCCGAAATCGATCCCCACGCCGCCCGGCAGGCTGAACTCGTCTGCGAGCGAGTGTGGGTCGGCGACCTCCAGCACCTCGACGTCGATGACCTGGAAGGCCCCTATCAGGTCCTCTTATTCGGGGACACCCTTGAGCACCTCCCCGATCCCGCCGAGGTCCTGCGCCGGCTCCGCACCAAGCTGGCCCCGTCGGGCGTGCTGGTGGTCAGCCTGCCCAACGTGGCCAACTGGTCGATGCGCCTCCGCCTGCTCGCCGGCCGCTTCGACTACACCGAGCGGGGCATCCTGGACCGGACCCATCTACGGTTCTTCACCAGGCGCACGGCCGTGAATCTGCTCCAGTCAGCCGGCTTTGAGGTGACCCGCATCCAGGCCGGCGTTCCGGTCCCGTTCCTTACGTGGCCTCCGCTGTCGAAGCTGGCCTACCTGGTCGGCAACGTCTGGCCCTCCCTGGCCGCTTACACCTTCATCATCACCGCCCGCATCGCCTCACCATCGGCCGAGACCGGGGACTCGGGGCTGCCGCGTTGACCTCGGCGGCGGCCCCCCCGGCTCGCCCGGCGTCGCCGCCGACTGAACGGTCAACACCGCCGACCACTCCGCCGGAGCGAGCCGTCGCGATCGTTTTGGCCGTCCCGGCGCTGCTCCTGGCGCTCACGGCCTCGATCCGATTCCTCAACGGGTGGGCCGGGGTCGACCTGCCGCATTTCGACCAAGGTCTCTGGCTGGCCGGCCAGGGGCGTAGCCCGGCCAGCACCGTCTTCGGAGAGGGGCTCCTCGAGGATCATTTCGGCCCACTCATGCTGGTCTTCGCCCCCCTCTACCGCCTGGCTGCCTCGCCGCTGTGGCTGATTGTCGGCCAGGTGGTGGCCGCCACCGCTGCGGTGTGGCAGGTCGCCCGCCGTCTGCTACCCGCTCTCGGGTGGCGGCGGGCCGGGTTGCTCGGCTCGGCTCTGCTCGTCTCCCCTCCGGTCGTCGGCGCCCTGCTCTGGGATGTCCACGCCGTCGTCTTCGCGGTGCCGTTCACCCTGGCCGGTGTGTTCGCCGTGGCCGAGGACCGCCCCGGCCGGGGCCTCCTCTTCGGGCTCCTCGCCGCCGCGTTGCGGCCCGACGCCGCCTACCCCGTGCTGGCCGCCTACGCGTTCCTGCCCCGGGGGACGAGAAAGCGGGGCGCACCGGCCGGCGCCCTGCTCGTCTACGTCGCCCTGGCCACCTTCCTCGAACTCCGCCTCGGCGGCGGCGGTACCGGCCACTGGACCGCCTACTACCGCGACCTCGGCGCCACACCGGGCGACGCGCTCATGCACCCGTGGCGGGCGCTCGGACCGCTGGTGTCAGCGGACAGTCTCACCAAGGTGCTCCCGTGTTTGGCTGGCGGTGCCTTCCTGGGTTTGCGTCGCCCGGCGCTCGTGGTGCCGGCCCTGGCCGCCGGACTGCCGACGTTGCTGGCGTCGTGGTCCGGTACGGAACGGTGGGTGTACCACTACGGCATCGCCCCGGTGCTGCTTCTCGCCGTGGCCTGGATTCCCGTGTATGTCGCCCGTCCCGGACGGACCCGCCAGCTCTTCGGCGCCGCCCTGGCCGTCACCGTCTTCGCCGGTCCCTTCCTGCCCCGTCCGGCCGACGTCGCCTCAGTCACCTCGATCTGGCACTCCGACGGCCAGGCCCGCTGCATCGCCCAGGGCATCCCGGGGGGCGCGTCAGTGTCGAGTCTGGTGGGACCGGCCAGCTTCCTCGCGCACCGGGCGACCCTGTACTACTGGCCGTACCCGTTCGCCGGTATCCCCGTACTCCCGTCGATCGCCGAACCGAGCCCGGAGCGGAGTGGCGGGGTCGACTACATCATCCGATTCCGGGCCGACCAGACTCCGCTCCCGCCCGGATTCGTGCCCGACGCCGCGACTGCCGATTTGGCCCGGTTCCGGCGGAGCACCACCACCGGGCCCGACCCCTCATCCTGCGCTTCAGTCCCGGTCGAGACCGGCCGATGACAGGGACGTGAGCATGCGATTCCCGCTTGAGGGTGCCCTGGCCGCCATCCGCGCCGGCATCGTCCCCGAAGGCACGGACCTTCGCCAGACGCTGGCGCTGCGCGAGTTCGTGCTCGGACAGCTCGATTTCGCCGAGGCGTGCGAGCTCGGCGGCCTCAGCGAGCCGGAGTTCATCGACTTGCTCGGCCGGCTCGAAACCCTCGCCGCCGCCGACCCATCGCTGCCCGCCGCCACCGGCCCGGAGCCGCGCTTATCAGTGGTCATACCGGTGTACAACGAGGAGGACAACCTCGGGCCGCTGCATGAGCGCCTCGCCCCCGTCCTGGCCGGGCTCGGCGCCTACGAGATCGTCTTCGTCGACGACGGCAGCACCGACCGCTCGGTCGACGTCGGCCGCGAACTGCAGCGCCGCGATGCGAACGTGCGGCTCATCCAATTCTCCCGCAACTTCGGCCACCAGGCGGCCCTGTCCGCCGGCCTCGACGCCTCCCGGGGCGACGCCGTGGTCTTCATGGACGCCGACCTGCAGGACCCGCCCGAGCTTCTCGCCCAGCTGGTCGACCGGTGGGAGCAGGGCTTCGAGGTCGTATACGCCGTCCGCCAGAAGCGCGACGAGGGCGCCTTCAAGCGGGGCACGGCTGCGCTCTTCTACCGGCTGCTCCGGGCGGTGTCGAATGTCGACATGCCGCTCGACGCCGGCGACTTCTGCCTCATGGACCGCAAGGTCGCTGATGTGCTCCGCTCCCTGCCGGAGAAGAACCGCTTTCTGCGGGGGCTGCGCAGCTGGGCCGGCTTCCGCCAGGTCGGGGTGCTCTACGACCGCCCCGCCCGCCACGCCGGCGAGACGAAGTACACCCTGCGCAAGATGGCCAAGCTCGCCCTCGACGGGGTCATGGCCTTCACCAGCCTCCCCCTGCGTATGGCGTCGTACCTCGGGTTCCTCACCGTGGCCGCCGGATTCGCCTACCTGGCCGTGGCGGTGGTGGCCCGCCTCACGTCGGGTGCCTTCCCGAATGGCTGGACATCGCTCGTCGCCATCATCCTCCTGATCGGTGGCGCGCAACTGGTCGTCCTCGGCGTGCTCGGCGCCTACGTCGCCCGCATCTACGAGGAGACGAAGCAGCGGCCGATGTACGTGGTGGACAATGCCGGGGTTGGAAGGAAGCCCTCGATCAAGCCGCAGACCTCGCGGATTCGTGAACCGGCCGGTCGCGGTTGAGACCCTGGCCCGCTCTCACGGCGGGCCGGAAACCGGTGCTGGGCAAGCCCAGGACGGACCCAAGTGGTCCTGGCTGAGCAGCTCGTGGGCGCTGGGCCTCATCACGGCGGTCGTGGCGCTCGGCATTGCCGCCGTGGTCTTCCGGCTGTGGGACACCGGCCTGAGGACTCCCCTCGCCTACGGCGAAGACGCCATGTCGCACGCCATGCACGTCAAGGGCATCATCGAGAACGGCTGGTACTACGACAACCCGGCGCTGGGCGCGCCGTTCGGACACGCTCTCTACGATTTCCCGCTCGGCGGCGAGCACCTGCAGCTCGTTCTCCTGAAGCTGCTCGGTTTCGTCCTCGGCGAGGCCGTCCTCACGGTGAACGTCTACTACCTGCTCACCTTTCCCCTGGCCGCCGTGAGCGCGATGCTCGTGCTGCGGTGGCTCGGTGTCCGCCGGAGCACCGCCGTCGTGTTCGGCACGCTCTACGCCTTCCTCCCCTATCACTTCGCCCGCGGGTCGCGACACCTGTTCCTCTCCGGGTACTACCTGGTCCCCCTCGGCTTGTACCTGGCCCTCGCGGTCTTGTCCGGCCAGCGTTTGTTCCAGCAACGGGAGCGTGGTGCGCACGGGCGCTCCTTGCTGGTGCGCTATGCATCCCCCAGGAGCTTGGCGATCCTTCTTGCCTGCGTGGTCCTGGGCTCGACCTCCACTTACTACACGTGCTTCAGCGCCTTGTTGATCGCCGTCGCCGGAGGACTCCGGGCCCTCCGGGAGCGGTCGGCCGGTCCCCTGGCACCGGCCGCGGCATTGGTCCTCGTGATCTTCGGGGCGCTCGCCCTCAACAATGCGCCGACCGCGCTCTACCGCACGAGCCACGGAGAGAACGCCGAAGTAGCCCATCGCGACCCGGCCGAGGCGGACTACTTCGGGCTGAAGATCGCCCAGCTCGTCCTGCCGGCGGAAGGCCATCGGGTCCCGGCGCTGGCGGAGCTCTCGAAGCGCTACCGCGAGAGCACCTACATCCCCTCGGAACGCGGGCAATCGCTCGGCATCCTCGGCACGATCGGTCTCCTCTGGCTCGGCTGGGTGGGCGTCCGAGGGCTACTCGGAAGGGCACCTCGACCGGACGACAACCCGACCTTCAACCATTTGTCGCTTCTCGCCGCCGCGGGGATCTTCGCGGCGACGGTCGGAGGCCTCGCCGCTCTGTTCAACACGTTCGTGTCGGCCCAGATCCGATCGTGGAACCGGATGTCGGTGTTCATCGGATTCCTCGCCCTGGCCTCCGTGGCCCTCCTCCTGGACGGTGCCCGCCAGCGGCTCCAGCTCCACCGCCGGCGGGTAGCCGTGCTGGGCCTCATCTCGCTCCTCCTCTTCGGGGTCCTCGACCAGGTCGCTCCCGGCGCCCTGCCCGACCACGAGCGACTGGCCGCCGAGTACAGCAGCGACGCAGCCTTCGTCGCCGGTATTGAGCGCAGCCTGCCCGCCGGAGCCATGGTGTTCCAACTTCCCTATCGTCCGTTTCCGGAAGTCGGTCGTCTGGAGCGGGCCATTGACTACGACCACTTTCGCGGGTACCTCCACTCCACCGATCTGCGCTGGAGCTACGGCGGCCTGAAAGGACGGCAGGCGGACTGGCAGGAGCAGTTGCGGGGCCAACCCACCGATTTGCTCGTGGCCCGCCTCGTGCCCATCGGGTTCGGCGGAATCTGGGTGGACCGGTTCGCCTATGCCGACGAGGGTCGCAGCATCGAATCCGGCTTGGTTGACGTGGTGGGCTCCCCCGCCCTGATCAGCCGGAACGGCCGCTTCTCGTTCTTCTCGCTGAAGGACGCCGCTCTCCAGCTTCGTTCGCGGGTGCCGGCCGCTGAGCTGGACGTGCTCGCCGACACCACGCTGCACCCGGTGCGGTCCCGCTGGGGTGCCGGGTTCGGCGCCATGGAGGAGGAGCACGACGACTGGTGGTTGGATGCCGGCGCCAAGGCGGCGATCGACCTGGAGAACCCCGGCTCGACGCCCCGCGATGTCGTGGTCGATCTCACTCTGCAGGCCATCGGGCCCGAAGCCCGTCACGTCGACTTGCGCCGGCCGGACGGGCAGATCGAGAACCTGGATGTGTCCGCGGGCTCCGGCTCGGTGCTGCATCGGGTTGTCACGGTCCCGCCGGGGCACAGCACGCTGACCCTGACCCTGCGCGATCCAGGGCCACTCAGCCCCGACGCGACCCCGCTGCGTATCTTCCGGCCATCGGTCTACGAACCCAGCGCTTCAGGTCTTCGCTGATCCCTGCTTCGCGCGCTTCGCTCGAGGGCGTGGCGCCCGCTTGGGTGCCGCCGGGCTGATCCCGAGCACGCCGGCCAGGAACCGGCCGGTGTGACTCTCCGGCACCTTGGCCACCTGCTCGGGGGTCCCCTCGGCCACCACCCGCCCGCCGCCGTCGCCGCCCTCGGGGCCGAGGTCGACGATCCAGTCGGCCGTCTTGATCACGTCGAGGTT
>CAZCVW010000050.1:0-13940 GCA_964502185.1 uncultured Burkholderiales bacterium | reverse complement strand
ATCGCCCCGTCCGGCACGGTCGTCGCCGCCCGGCCCCCGGCGGCCGTGGGGGCCGGCAACGTCGAGGTGTCCCAACGGGTCGCCGACGTCTGCCAGGGCGCGCTCGCCCAGGCCGTCCCCGACCGGGTCGGCGCCGCCAGCCAGGGCACGATGAACAACCTGCTGGCCGGGGGGCCCGGCGGTTCGGGACTGTCCCCGGGAGGAGCAGCCTGGGTCTACTACGAGACCATCGCCGGCGGCCAAGGCGCCCGGCCCGGCCGCGCCGGCATGAACGGCGTCCACACCGGCATGACCAACACCAAGAACACTCCCGTGGAGGCGCTGGAGCGGGCGTTCCCCATGCGGGTCCGGCGCTACCGGCTCCGGCGGGGGAGCGGCGGTGCCGGGTTGGCTCCGGGCGGTGAGGGAATCGAACGGGATCTGGAGATGCTCGAGGACTGCACCGTCAGTTTGATCACGGAGCGGCGGGTCAGCCGGCCCTGGGGTCTGTCCGGCGGCGGGCCGGGCGCGGTGGGGGAAAACTGGCTCCTGCCGGGAGGGGACGAGTCACGAGCCGAGCGCCTTTCCGACAAGTGCACCGTTCGGCTAAAGCGGGGCGACGTGCTGCGAATGCTGACGCCGGGTGGCGGCGGTTGGGGGAGCCCGGCGTAGCGGAATAAGCCGGCGGTGAGAGCAACGAGAAAAGACCCTCAGTCCTCGGTTCCCCGGCGGTGGAAGTACACGGTCAGGTGACAGCGCGGTCCGTCGGGTGTCGGATCGGTTCCGAAGGTGAGGTCGGAGACTTCGACGGCACCGAGCTCCTCCATCGTGTCGGCCACCCGGCGCAGGAGGGCGGGCAGGTCGTCCTGGCCCGGTCCCCGGGGATTGCCCTGGAGGAGTCGGTGGATGGTGCGGGTGGTCGGGCGGCCGGCGAGCGGGTCGAGGGCGGCCCGGATCCGGGCGGTCACGTCGGCCACCGCCCCGGTCCCGTCCACCTCGACCAGGATTCCCCGACCCCGGTAGAAGTCGAGCAGGGGCCGGGTGGTCTCGTCGTAGACGGTCAGGCGGTTGCGGATGGTCTCCTCGTTGTCGTCGCTACGACCCGAGTTCCGGCCCCGCTCGATCAGGCGGCGGACCAACTCGTCCTCGTCCACCGCCAGGGAGATCACCGCGTGGAAGGTCGTGCCGCGGGCCCGTCCGAACTCGTAGGACTGCCGGGCCTGGGCCAGCGTGCGGGGGAAGCCGTCGAGGACGAACCCGGTCAGCGTCTCCTCCACCGCCAGGCGGGCGAGGATGAGGTTGACCACCAGGCGGTCGGGGACCAGTTCCCCCTGGTCCATGAAGCTCTTCGCCTCGAGCCCGAGCGGCGTACCTTCGGCCACGTGCTGGCGCAGGAGGTCGCCGGTAGCCAGGTGCGGGACTCCGTAGACCTTGGCCAGTCGCTGCCCTTGGGTCCCTTTACCCGCTCCCGGTGGAGCGAGGAGCAGTGCACGAAGCACGGTTGGCCCTCCGCCCGGTTGGGTTCTTTCGGCGCAGCCTACCGATCGGCGCGGCGGGCAGACCGCCGCTGGGCGCCGTAGGCGACGACCGTCACCAGCAGGATCGAGGCCGCCACCTGGAACCCCAGCGGTAGCAGAGTTGCCCTGAAAAGAGGACTTCGCCCACTCTGAGTGAAATCAGTAATCGGCCCGTCCTGGCCTCGAAAGGACGCGACCCCCCCGTTTGACCCTTCGAGCACGAGGTGTCCAACAGTGTCGTCCATCGCATTTCGTATCTCCCGGCGGGGCGGCGTCGCGCTCCTGGCCGCGGTGCTCCTCGCCGCGCTCCTCCCGCTGTGGGGCGGCGACCCGGCCGTCGGCAGCACGCTGCCGCTGCCCACACCCCAGGGCTACTGGATGGTCGCGTCGGACGGGGGCGTGTTCTCCTTCGGTGACGCCGCCTTCCACGGCTCGACCGGGGCGATCAAGCTGAACCAGCCGATCGTCGGCATGGCCTCGACGCCGTCCGGCCAGGGCTACTGGATGGTCGCCTCCGACGGCGGCATCTTCTCCTTTGGTGACGCCGCCTTCCACGGCTCGACCGGGGCGATCAAGCTGAACCGCCCGATCGTCGGGATGGCCTCGACGCCGTCCGGCCAGGGCTACTGGATGGTCGCGTCGGACGGGGGCGTGTTCTCCTTTGGTGACGCCGCCTTCTACGGCTCCACTGGCGCCATCAAGCTCAACCGGCCGATCGTCGGGCTCGCCTCCACCCCGACCGGTAAGGGCTACTGGATGGTCGCCTCCGACGGCGGCATGTTCGCCTTCGGCGACGCCAAGTTCTTCGGCTCCACCGGCGCCATCAAGCTGAACAAGCCGATCGTCGGCATGGCGGCCACGCCCGGCAACGCCGGCTACTGGGTCGTCGCCTCGGACGGGGGCCTGTTCGCCTTCGGTGACGCCGCCTTCTACGGTTCGGCGGCATCGGCCGGCGTCAACGACGTCACCGCCATGGTGGTCAGCCCCACCGGTCGGGGCTACTGGCAGATGACCGAGTCCGGCCAGGTCTTCGCCTTCGGCGACGCCCCGGCTCTCGGTGGCGGCGATCGCCTCAACTTCAAGGTCGTGGGCGCCACCCCGGTGGCCGTCCCCGGCCGGGCGGCGGCCGGGCCGCCGTCCGCCGGTGGGCAGCCGGCGGGGACGGACCCGACCATTCCCACCCCGCCGACCACCGTCCCGCCCACCACGGTCTCCCCGGCCGAGAAGGGCCGGCCCAACGTGGTTGTCGTCATGCTCGACGACCTGCGCAGCGATGGCGTCATGGACGAGCCGCTCGTGCTGCCCAAGACGAAGGAGTGGCTCGCCGCCGGCGGCTCCACCTTCACCGAGGGCTACTCGACCACCTCGCTGTGCTGCCCGGAGCGGGCCACGACGTGGAGCGGCATGCTGCCCCACAACCACGGCGTCTACGACAACGCCTCCGGTGACAAGCTCGACCGGGACTGGATCATCCCCCGGTACATGCAGGACGCCGGCTACACGACCGCCCTGGTCGGCAAGTTCATCACCAACTGGCACTTCGCCACGGAGTCGGAGGGCCGCTACGAACTCGAGCACTGGGACGAGTACTCGGCTTTCCAGGGCGGGTATCTCGACGCTCCCTTCCGGGTGAAGGACGGTCCGGGCAAGCTCGACTACCACTCCGAGAAGGCCCCCTACACCACCGACTACATCGCGGATCGGGCCGTTGAGTACATCGACCAGTTCGAGGCGACCGACGACAAGCCGTTCTACCTCCACGTCACCCCCCACGCCCCCCACGACGGGACGGAGGAATCGGCCGCCGGCGGTGGGACCGGCACCTACGACTGGCCCGTCCGCCACAACGACACGCCGGTCCCGCCCTACACGCCCACCCCGGCCCGGACGGAGGAGCTGACCAAGGAGTCGAAGGCCGACAAGGTCGACACCATCCGAGGCAAGGTCCTGTCGGACGCCGCCTCCGAGTACACCTACAACGGCGCCATGAAGACGCTGCTGGCCGCCGACGAGATGATGGACAAGATCATGAAGGAGCTGGCGGCCAAGGGCGAGCTCGACAACACCCTGGTGATCTTCACGTCGGACAACGGGTTCGCCTACGGCGACCGGGGCCTGACCAGCAAGGGCTACCCGTACCGGGAGCACATCAGCGTGCCGTTCCTGGTCCGCTGGCCGGGCGTCTTCCCGGCCGCCTCGGTCGACACCCGCCCGGTCGGCGGGGAGGACCTCCTGCCCACCCTGCTCGACGCCGCCCAGTACACGCCGCCCGTCCTCGGCCACCCGCTGGACGGGAAGTCGTTCCTCGCCGGCGACCCCGGCAAGGCGTTCAAGTACCTCGAGTTCGGGCCCAAGCCCGGGCCCACGCCGGCCGACTACGAAGGCCACCGGGGGATCCGCAGCTGGGCGACGATGCGCACCCAGGACTGGCAGTACATCGAGTACTACGAAAAGACCGACAACACCACGGTCAACTGGACCGAGTACTACGACCTGCGGGCGGACCCGTGGCAGCTCCAGAACGTGCTGCAGGACGACACTCCGGCCAACGACCCGTCGCCCGCGCTCATGACCCAGCTCCACGACCAGCTCGACCAGTTGAGGCGGTGCTCGGGGGCGGCCTGCCCGTAGCATCGTCAGGGAGCCCGAGAGGAGCACTGCGGTGGCGGAAGGCCGGTACATCTTTGACACGGCGGCGGAGGGCGAGGATGTCCGCCTCGGTGCCCTGGAGCAGGCCTTCGACGGGACGACGTTCCGGCACCTGGCCGCCCGGGGAGTGGGGGAGGGGTGGCGCTGCCTGGAGGTGGGCGCCGGGAAAGGTTCCGTCGCCTGCTGGATGTGCGAGCAGGTCGGGGAGAAGGGCCGGGTGGTGGCCACCGACCTCACCACGAAGCTGATCGAGCAGCTCGACGCTCCCAACCTGGAGGTGTGCCGGCACGACATCGTCAACGACCCGCTCGAAGAGGGCGAGTTCGACCTCATCCACTGCCGTCTGGTGCTCGAGCACATCCCGCAACGGGAGATGGTGTTGCGCAAGATGGCGGCCGCCCTCGCCCCTGGTGGCTGGCTGGTCGTCGAAGACCTCGAACTGTCCTTCCGCGGCGCCGCCCACGGGCCGGGCGCCAAGGTGCTCCCCAACGTCTTGATGGTGCTGCGGGCGCTGCTCAGGCGGCACGGCCACGATGCCCGCTTCGGCCGGCGCCTGCCCGGTCTCTTCCACCGTCTCGGGCTGGTGGAGGTCGGAGCCGAGGGTCATGCCCTCGTTCTCGTCGGCGGGACCGAGAGCGTGGAATGGGCCCGCCCGAACTTCGAGCGGTTCCGCGAGCTGATCCTCGAAGGGGAGTCCGGCGGTGGATCGTCGCGGGGGCTGAAGCAGGCGATGACGCGCTGGCCGGCCCTGCGCCGTCTGGCCGGCCGGCGGCTGGACCGGCTGGAAACCATCCTGGCCGACCCGCAGTTCTCGTTTGTCGTCCCGCCGATGATCTCCGCCTGGGGCCGGCGCCCCCCGCCCTAGCTTGCGTCAGCCCACTTTGAGTGTCCCCTCCATGCCTGCCTTGGGATGCCCGGTTTCGTCGCAGTAGTAGGCGGCGGCTGCGGCTGCGGCTCGTCGTCCTCCCGGCGCTGGGCCGCCCAGGCGACGACCTGTGTCAGGGAAGATTCACGGAGAGGAACCTGCGAGTTAGCCCGCCGAGCGCACCGAGAGGATCTCGACGCCGAATTTCCCGCCCGGCGCCTGGTAGGTCACGACGTCGCCGGGGGCGTGGCCGACGAGGGCACGCCCGAGGGGCGACCCGGGGGAGATCACGTCGTAGGCCGTGCCCCGTTCCTCGATCGAGCCCACCAGGTAGGTGGTCGTCTCGTCCTCGCCCTCCATGCGCACCTCGACCACGGTGCCCGCCTCGACCTTGTCGGTCGCCGTGGACTCCACGACCACGGCGTGCTTGAGGATCGCCTCGAGCTGGCGGACCCTGGCCTCGTTGTGACCCTGCTCGTTCTTGGCGGCGTCGTAGTCGCCGTTCTCTCGGAGGTCTCCCATCTCGCGAGCCCGTTCGATCCACTCGGAAATCTGGCGCCGTTTCGGGCCGGTTCGCTCGGCGAGCTCCTCGGTCAGGCGCTGGTGGGCTTGCGGGGAAAGCTTTGTCTCATCCACGGGGACGACACGTTACAGAAGTGGGGCCCCGCATTTGACACCGAGCTCGGCGTCCTGAGACGCTTGAGGCGCATGTTCCCGCTTGCTGCCGCCGTAATCGTTATTCCGTAGCGAACGCCGAAACCCGGCGTTCGCCTCTGACCGTCCACTTGGTGGGCGGTTTTTTCGTTGAGGAGGAAGGTCTTGCCGCACCGCATCGGTGTTCTCGCCGGCGACGGGATCGGTCCGGAGGTCACGGCCGAGGCCCGCAAGGTCCTGGCCGCGGCCGGGTTCGCCTACGAGGCCGTCGACTACGACCTGGGCGGCGAGCGCTACCTCCGCACCGGTGAGGTACTCCCGGACTCCGTGCTCGACGAGCTGGCCGGCCTCGACGCCATCCTCCTCGGGGCGGTCGGAACCCCGGCCGTGCCCCCCGGCGTGCTGGAGCGGGGCCTGCTGCTGCGGCTGCGCTTCGAGTTCGAGCTCTACGTCAACCTGCGGCCCGTCCGCCTTCTGCCCGGCGCCCCGACGCCCCTGGCCGGCAAGGGGCCCGAGGACATCGACCTCGTGGTCATCCGGGAGAACACCGAAGGCACCTACGCCGGCGAAGGCGGCTTCCTGCGCAAGGGCACGGCCAACGAGATCGCCACCCAGGGTTCGGTCAACACCCGCTTCGGCGTCGAGCGGTGCCTCCGCTACGCCTTCGACCTCGCCCGGACCCGGCCCCGGCGGCACCTGACGCTGTGCCACAAGACCAACGTGCTGACCTTCGCCGGCGACCTGTGGCAGCGCGCCTTCGACGAGGTCGGGGCCGAGTACCCCGACGTCGAGCGGTCCTACGTGCACGTCGACGCCGCCTGCCTGTACCTGGTGGAGTCGCCCGAGCGGTTCGACGTCGTCGTGACCGACAACCTCTTCGGTGACATCATCACCGACCTCGGTGCAGCCGTGGCCGGCGGGATGGGCCTCGCCGCCAGCGGCAACCTGAACCCGCCCCGGGAGCGGCCGAGCGTCTTCGAGCCGGTCCACGGCTCCGCTCCGGACATCGCCGGCACGGGCCAGGCCAACCCGCTCGCCGCCATCCTCTCGGCCTCGATGCTGGCCGGGTTCCTGGGCGACGCCGGCGTATCCGAGCGGATCGAGCGGGCGGTAGGCGCCGTCCTTCACAAACTTCACGGGGGTACCCCGAACCCCGGGCTCGGCGGCACCACGGCCGCCACAATGGGACATTCGACGTCAGAGGTCGGCGACATGGTCGCCGAGCAATTTGCTCAGGAGGCGTAGCGGGATGCCGATTCAGAAGGTGGACAAGATCTGGATGGACGGGGAGCTCGTCGACTGGGACGACGCCAAGATCCACGTCCTCACCCACACCCTCCACTACGGCTCCGGCGTCTTCGAAGGTGTCCGGGCCTACGCGACGGCCAACGGGCCGGCCGTGTTCCGCCTCACCGACCACATCCGGCGCCTTCTGGAGTCGGCGTCCATGCTGCTGATCGACGTGCCGTTCTCCGAGGAGCAGCTGGTGGAGGCGACCAAGGAGACCGTGCGGGTCAACAACGTCGAGGCCTGCTACATCCGGCCGCTGGTGTACCTCGGGTACGGCGAGATGGGGCTCAACCCGCTGCCCTGCCCGGTGAACGTGTCGATCGCGGTGTGGCCGTGGGGAACCTACCTGGGCGACGAGGGCATCAGGCACGGCGTGCGGATGAAGATCTCGTCCTGGCGGCGCCAGGACCCGAACATCATCCCGCCGGCGGCCAAGGTCACGGGCCTGTATGTGAACTCGTCGCTGGCCAAGGTGGAGGCGCTCAACGCGGGTTACGACGAGGCCATCCTGCTCAACCCCCAGGGTTACGTGAGCGAGTGCACGGGGGAGAACATCTTCGTGGTCAAGGACCGCAAGCTCGTCACGCCGCCGCTGGCCGCCGGCGCCCTCGACGGCATCACCCGCGACTCGGTGATGATCATCGCCCGGGACCTCGGCTACGAGGTGGTGGAGGCCAACCTGCTCCGCAGCGACCTCTACGTCGCCGACGAGGCGTTCCTCACCGGCACGGCCGCCGAGGTCGTCCCGATCCGCTCGGTCGACGATCGGGTCATCGGCGAGCCCGGTGAAGTGACCCGCAAGATCCAAGAGACGTACTTCGCCGCCATCCGGGGCGAGGTCGAGGCCTACAAGGGGTGGCTCGAATATGCCCGTACCTGAGACTTCCTGGCCGTCCCGGGTCGAGATCTTCGACACCACCCTGCGGGACGGCTCCCAGCGGGAGGGCATTTCCCTGACCGTGGCCGACAAGCTGCGGATCGCCGAGCAGCTCGACCTCCTCGGCGTCGACTACATCGAGGGCGGCTGGCCCGGCGCCAACCCGAAGGACGAGGAGTTCTTCGCCCGGGCGCCGTCCGAGCTGCGCCTCGAGCGCTCCCAGCTCGTCGCCTTCGGCTCCACCCGCCGGGCCAACGTCGCCGCCGACGACGACGACGTGCTGCGCAACCTGGTCAAGGCCGGCACCCCGGTCGTGTGCATCGTGGCCAAGTCGTGGGACTACCACGTCCGCGAGGCGCTGCGCACGACCGAGGAAGAGGCGCTGGCCATGGTCCGCGACTCCGTCGAGTTCCTCCGGGCCGCCGGCCTCGAGGTGTTCCTCGACGCCGAGCACTTCTTCGACGGGTACCGCAACAACCCCGGGTTCGCCCTGTCCGTCCTGCGGACCGCCCACGAGGCCGGTGCGAGCCGGCTGGTCCTGTGCGACACCAACGGCGGCACCCTGCCGCATGCGGTAGAGGAGACGGTCGCGGCCGTCCGGGCCGCCCTGCCCGAGGCCCGCCTCGGCGGTCACTTCCACAACGACACGGGCTGCGCGGTGGCCAACGCGCTGGCCGCCGTCCGCCAGGGCACCGTGCAGATCCAGGGCTGCATCAACGGCTACGGCGAGCGGACAGGCAACGCCAACCTCACGTCGATCATCCCCAACCTGACGCTCAAGATGGGGATCGAGACGGTGCCCCGGGACCGGCTCACGCTGCTCACGCCGGTGTCCCACCACATCGCCGAGATCGTCAACCTCACGCTCGACCCGCAGTCGCCCTACGTGGGTACCAGCGCCTTCGCCCACAAGGCGGGGCTGCACACCAGCGCCATTTCCCGGGCCCGCGACGCCTACGAGCACGTCACCCCGGACGAGATCGGCAACCTGACCCGCTTCGTCGTCTCCGAGATGGCGGGCAAGTCGACGGTGGCCCTGCGGGCCCGTCAGCTCGACCTCGACCTCGACGACGCCACCCTCACCGACGTGCTGGAGTCGCTCAAGACGCTCGAGCACGTGGGCTACCACTTCGAGGTGGCCGACGGGTCGTTCGAGCTGCTGCTCCGCAACGCCTCGGGCTGGACCCAGGACTTCTTCGAGCTGGAGAGCTTCCGGGTCATCATGGAGAAACAGGCCGACGGCGAGGTCACCACCGAGGCCACCATCAAGCTCCACACCCGGGGCGAGCGGGTGATCGCCACCGCCGAGGGCAACGGCCCAGTCCACGCCCTCGACCGGGCGCTGCGGACCGCCATCGGCGAGGCCCACCCGGCCTTGGCCGGCATCCACCTGACCGACTACAAGGTGCGGGTCCTCGACACCCACAAGGGCACCGGGGCGGTCACGCGGGTGCTGCTCGACAGCGCCTCCGGCGAGCGGTCGTGGAGCACCATCGGCGTCTCCGAGAACATCATCGAGGCGTCATGGGCGGCCCTGTCCGACTCGATTGTCTACGGACTTCGGCAAGCCGAGCAAGGGGGCAGCGCGGCCGAGGAGTAGGCCGGCTGGACCTCGACCCGCCCCGGCCCCAGGCGGGACCGGTGCCCGGTGAGGCAGGAGGTAGGTTGGTTCCATGGCTGTCGACCCCTACCTTCCCGTCAGCGGCGACGACACCCCCCGGCGGTCCGTCGCCATCCCCCCCGCCTCGGGCTGGAGAGCGATCCGGCCTGGTGACCTCCTCCCTGTCTCGGGGGAGCTGCGGGGGTCGCCCTGTCCCGACGGTGGGTACGCGCTCACGCTGGCGGCGCGCTTCCACGACCGGCTCGAGGTGGTTTCACCGGAGACCGCGCGCGACGCCGAGGAGGTCGGCTCGGAGCTCGCCATGCGCCGCGCCTCGATGTTCGGACGGGCTCCCGTGACCGCCGACCTGGACCTCGCCTTCACGCTCTTCGGCTGGCTCGGCGGCGCTCCCGCCGATCTCGTCGAGTGGCGGCGCCTGGCCGCCGCCGGAGCATCGCACGACTACCCTGCCCGCCGTGCCCTGGTCAACGCCGTCCCGGAGGCGACCCTGCGGCTGCGCCCGGAAGAGGCCCGGACCCAACTGACCCGCTGGCGCGAGCTGCTCGGCATCTCGGCGTGAGCGACGCAGTCCGGGTCCGGTTCGCGCCGGCGCCGACCGGTTACCTCCACGTCGGCGGCGCCCGCACCGCTCTGTTCAACTGGCTCTTCGCCCGCCACCACGGCGGCACCCTCGTGCTCCGCATCGAGGACACCGACCTCGAGCGTTCCCGGGACGATCTCGCCCAGGGCATCCAGACGACGCTGCGCTGGCTCGGGCTCGACTGGGACGAGGGCCCCTACCGCCAGAGCGACCGCCTGGACCGCTACGCCGAGGCGGCCGCTCAACTCCTGGCCGCCGGGCGGGCCTACGAGTGTTCCTGCACGCCCGGGGAGATCGAAGCCCGCAACCAGGCGGCGGGGACGACCGGCTACGACGGCCACTGCCGTGACCTCACGGCCGACGAGCGGGCGGGCCTGGCCGCCGAAGGTCGGCCCCGGTCGATCCGCTTCCGCACGCCGGACGAGGGCACCAGCCGGTTCGACGACGCCATCCGCGGCGAGGTGGCCGTCGACTGGTCCAACATCGGCGACTTCGTGATCGTGCGCTCCACCGGGGCGCCCGTCTTCTTCCTGGCCAACGCCGTGGACGACGCCGACATGAACATCACCCACGTCATCCGGGGCGAGGACCTGCTCGACTCGACCCACCGGGTCCTGGCCCTGCGGGAGGCGCTGGGCGTCGAGGGGCGGCCGCAGTTCGCCCACCTCCCGCTCATCGTCGGTGCCGACCGGGCCAAGCTCTCGAAGCGGCACGGGGCCGTGGCCCTCGAGGACTTCGCGGCCAACGGCTACCTGCCCGAGGCGTTGCGGAACTACCTGGGCCTGCTGGGTTTCCCCCCTCCCGCCGAGGGCCGGGAGGTTGTCTCCAGCCCGGAGTTGGCCGAGGCCTTCGACCTTTCCCGGGTTGCCCGCTCGCCCGCCTTCTTCGACTACGACAAGCTCGACTGGCTGAACGGCGAGTACATCCGGGCCCTGCCCCTTGACGACCTCGTGGCCCGGGCCCTGCCCTTCGCCCGGGAGCGCTACGCCGACCGCCTCGACGAGGCGGTCTTCGCCTCGGCCATGGCTCTTGCCCGGGAACGGGTGACCACGCTGGTCGACGCGGCCGAGGCCCCCCGCTTTCTCTTCACCCCCGAGGACGAGTTCCGCATCGCCCCCGAGTCGCGGGAACGACTCCAGAAGGCCGAGCGGGTGGGGGAGGTCCTCGACGCGGTCACCGCCCACCTCGAGACCTGCGACTGGACACCCGAAGGGGTCGACCTGCGGCCGGTGCTCGAGGGGCTCGGCATCAAGCCCCGCAAGGCGCTTCCGGCGGTCTACGCCGCCATCGAGGGCACGCACGCCGGGCTGCCGTTGTTCGACTCGATCGTGCTGCTCGGGCGGGAACGGTCGCTGGCCCGCCTCCGGGCCGCCCGCGCCCACGTCGCCTGACGCCGGCTTGGCCACGAAACCGTCATAAATCGCCCGAGTGGGCAGGAATCGGGACATTCGCCCCGAACTGGGACTAAAAGGTCTTTTTGCACGTCCCAAGGCGGTTCCGATGTCGCTTCTTCGCACCCACGCCCGCCGCCGACCCCCCGCGCTGCTGTTGGCGCTGGCTCTCCTCGCCGCGCTCACGCCCGCGCTGCGGAACTCGCCGCCGTCGGCCGTCGCCGCCAATGCGGCCGCCAAGGGAACCAGCGGCGGTTACTGGCTCGCCGCCTCCGACGGCGGCATCTTCGCCTTCGGTGACGCCAAGTTCCTCGGCTCCACCGGCAATCTGCGCCTGAACAAGCCGATCGTCGGGATGGCGGCCAGCCCGTCCGGGGCGGGCTACTGGCTGGTCGCCTCCGACGGCGGCATCTTCTCCTTCGGCGACGCCGCCTTCGCCGGCTCCACCGGCGCCATCAAGCTGAACAAGCCCATCGTCGGGATGGCGGCCACGCCGGCGGGCCGGGGTTACTGGCTCGTCGCTTCGGACGGCGGGATCTTCTCCTTCGGTGACGCCGCCTTCTTCGGGTCCACGGGGGCCATCAGGCTGAACCGGCCGATCGCCGGCATGGCCGCCACGCCCTCCGGCCGGGGTTACTGGCTCGTCGCCTCCGACGGCGGCATCTTCTCTTTCGGTGACGCCAAGTTCTTCGGCTCCACCGGGGCCGTCAAGCTCAACCAGCCCATCGCCGGCATGGCCTCCACCGCTTCGGGTGCCGGCTACTGGCTCGTCGCTTCCGACGGCGGGGTGTTCTCCTTCGGTGACGCCCAGTTCCACGGCGCCGCCCCCGCCCGGCGGTCCCGGGCCAAGGGAACCCGCGACATGGTCGCCCTCGTGCCGAGCCCCACGGGCGGCGGCTACTGGCAGGTCAGAGCGTCCGGTGAAGTCTTCGCCTTCGGAGACGTCACCGTTGTGGGCGAGATGCCGATCCCGAGCCGGGAACTGGTCGGCATGGTCGGTGTCCCGAAGCGGACGGCCGGCGCCGCGCCGGTGGCCACGACGACCAACCCGGGGCCCCGGCCCGACGTCTTCGGCATGTTCCCGAACAAGACCTGGGGCACGAGCCCGGCGGCGGACCGCTCCGGCCGGGTCAACACCGCGGTCGAGGTCGGCTCGACGCTCTACGCCGGCGGTGAGTTCACCGGAATGGTCCCGCCGGACGGCACAAAGGCGTCCGCCGTGCAACGGGACTACCTGGCGGCGCTGGACGTCGGCACCGGCGAACTGCTGCCGTGGAACCCCGCCCCTGACGGACCGATCCATGCTCTCGTCGTCTCGCCCGACGGCCGCCGGCTCTACATTGCCGGCGACTTCGACTCGATCTTCGGACAGAAGGTCCGCAACCTCGTGGCCGTGGACCTCGCCACGGGCACGCTCGATCGGAGTTTCACGCCGCCCTACGCCGACGCCACCGTGCGGGCCGTTGCCGCCCACGGCGACCGGCTCTACATCGGCGGCAACTTCGAGACCCTCCGGCTTCCGGACGGGCAGGTGGCGGAACGGACGCAGCTTGCCGCCCTGGCCGCCGGCACCGGCGCCCTGCTCGACTGGACCCCTCCGCCCAACCAAGGCGGCAGCTACAAGGGGCACACCGGCTCGGAAAGCAGCTCCGGCAACGGGATCGTCTACTCGGTGGCGGTTTCGGCGGACGGTGCCCTGGTGCACGCCGGCGGCGACTTCCTCCGCTTCGGTGGCCGCCGCGGCGTGCTTACCGTGGACGCCGCCACCGGCGCCCCGTCCGCCTGGCAGGCCCAGATCGACCGGCCGGTGTTCGACCTCGTCCTCTCACCCATCGACGGCAGCACCATCTACACGGCCACGGGCGGCACCGGCGGCCGGCTCTTCGCCTTCGACCCCAAGGGGAAGGCCGCTCCCAAGTGGGAGGTGCGCACCGACGGCGACAACGTCGGGGTGGTCGTCACGCCCAAGCGGCTCTACCTGCTCGGGCACTACGACACGATCATCACCGACGACAAGACCGACTGCTACCAGAACTGCCCCGACCACGGCATCGGCCGCAAGCATCTGGCCGCCTTCGATCCGATCACCGGTCAGCTCGACCTCGACTGGGCGCCGCTGGCCGACACGTCGACGGGCCCGTACGCCGGTGCCCTCGGTTCTCACCACCTGTACGTGGTGGGGGAGTTCACCGCCATCAACCGGAAATCGCAGCCCGGTATCGCTCAGTTCCCGGGGGCCTCCTGAATCTCCGCCATTCGGTAGCAGCTGGCCGTTCGGTAGAAAAGAGGATTTTCGGTCCCCAGGGGCGTATTCGACCATAGCGCTGCCGAGATTGGGTGGTGTCCCCCGCCCCACATCCTGGAGGCCAAACTCGTGCTCACTGCGAATTCCTTTGCTGCCCGGCGTGGGCGGGCGGCCCTGGCGCTGGCCGCGGCCCTTCTCGCCTCGCTGCTCCCGGGGTTCGCCCGGTCCTTGCCGGTGGCGCTGGCCGCCGGTCCGCCGTCGGGTTACTGGCT
>CAZCVW010000049.1:3614-14163 GCA_964502185.1 uncultured Burkholderiales bacterium | reverse complement strand
CCCGCCCCCACGCCGCCGAGCGAGCCGCCGCCGGCCGTGGCCACCACCGCTTCCGTCGGGGAGGGTCCCACCGGCGCCTTCGTCGCCTTCGCCGTACCGCAGGACTTCGGCCCCGGCAGCAACTCTCAACCTGATGTCGACCTCACCCTCGGTACGACTCAGGTGATCGGCGACGCTCCCCCGGCAGACGGAACCTCCGCCGAGATCGGCGGCACGCTCGTGCCCGACAACCCGGTTAGTTAGCCCGCTCCTCGCCGCCGGGCGGCACGGGCCAACCCGGCCACCGCCAGAACGGCGGCCGCCACCCCGGCCCCCGTCGCCGCCGCGGTCACGGGCGGCGTACCGGTCCGGTGCTCGGCGCAGGCGAGGACGGTCTCCTCGTTGGTGTGCTGGGGTGACCACCCCTGGCTGCGCAACCGATCAACCGCCACGACCCAGGGATGCACCAGGTACGGCATCGCCGTCGGCGGTAGGTCGACCAGGCGGGCGGACCACAGCCGCCGCAGGAGCCGCTCCATCGGCTCGGCGCCCAGCGAGGGGCGCAGGCGCTTTCCCAGGAGCGCCCGGAACTCATCCCGGCCGAGCCAGCCGTCGGCGGCCAGGTTGTAGACCCCCGGCATGTCGGTCTCCACGGCGAGGGCGATCGCGGCCACGGCGTCGTCCTCATGGACGAACTGGACGGGGGCCGACGCGCCGGCCAGGCCGATGGGCATGCGGGCCCTCACCAGCCGGGCCACGGCGTGATCGGCTCGGGGGCCGAGCACGAAGGCGGGGCGCAGCACGGTGGTGACCGCGTCGGGGTGGTCGTGCCCCCATTCGGCCAGGAGCCGCTCGGCCTCCGCCTTGTGGACGCCGAGCGGGAAACCCGGGTTGGGCCGGAGGGCGGCATCCTCAGTCAGGGGGATCGGGTTGTTGGCCCAGGCGCCGTACACGGCGGCGCTGGACACCAGGACGACCTTGCCCACTCCGGCGGCTCCGGCCGCTTCCAGCACCCGGCGCGTCCCGGCCACGTTGACCCGGGCCATCAGATCCTCGTCCGGGATGGCGTCGTGGACACCCGCCAGGTGCACGATGACCTCGACGCCCTCCAGGAGGGGACGCAGATCCGACCCGGTGACATCCATGAGATGGAGTTGGAGATCCCGGCTCCGGAAGGACGGTTCACGCACGTCGATGCCTACGATCCTGTGCAACCCGGTCGAGGAGAGCCTCCGGAGCAGGCCTTGACCAAGGAATCCGGAGACCCCGGTGATAGCGACGTTCCTGGGCTTCGCGTTCGGGGTCATGGCCATAGACTGGTCGGAGTGAGCGATCCTCCTCAACCCGCCGGCCCCTTCGGGGCCTTCGACCTCAATCAAATGTTGAGTTTTCTGCAGGTCGACGGCCCGGTTCACTGGGAGGTCGCCGGGCAGGTGGCCCGCTGGGTCGCTCTCGAAGGCGGCGACGAAGCGCCCGTCGATCCGGCGGTGCGGGACCGTTTGGCAGAGATCTCGGCGGCGGCCGAGGCCAGCGCCCTGGCCGAGACCGGTCAGGCCCCGGCCGGGCGCGGGATCGACATCCTCGGCCGGGCCGAGTGGGCGCAGCGCAGCCTGGGCGCCTTGCGTCCGGTGCTTGAGCGCCTGGCGGTGACGCTGCAGGGCGGCGGCCAGGCCAAGGGGCCAGACGCCAACGCTGGGCCCAATCCTGGGGCCAACCCCCTGGCCGGAATGTTGGGCGCCATCGGTCCCGTCCTGCTCGGAGTGCAGTGCGGCTTCATGGTCGGCCAGCTGGGTCAGGGGCTGCTCAGCCAGCACGACCTCCTGCTGCCCGTCGGTGAGGCGCCCCGCCCCGCCGTCATCGCCGTCAACCTCGAGGCCTTCCACGGCGAGTGGTCCATACCCGCCGACGACCTCCGGTACTACGTGGCGCTGCAGGAGGCCATCCGGGGCCGGATGTGCGCGATCCCCTGGGTACGCCAGCGCCTCGTCGACCTGGCCGCCGAGTACGTCGGCTCGTTCCGCGTCGACCCGGGGGCGCTCGAGGCCCAACTCGGGACCCTCGACCTCACGGACCCGTCGTCCTTCGAGGGCCTCCTGCGCAACCCGGACGCCATGCTCGGCGCCATGCAGTCGCCCGAACAGCTGAAGGTGCTGGAGCGCCTCCAGTCGACCACCGCCCTGCTGGAGAGCTACGCCGACAGCGTGGCCGACCGGCTCGCCGCCCCGCTGCTCGGTTCGCTGGGCGGGATCCGGGAAGCGCTCCGCCGGCACAGCGTGAACCGCAGCGAAGCCGACCGGTTCATCCAGCGGCTCCTCGGCCTCGACCCGAGCCGGCGGGCCCACATCACGGCGGCGGCCTTCTGCACCGGTGTGGTGGAGCGGGCCGGTCCGTCGGCGCTCGGCCGGATCCTCGAGGCTCCGGAGATGTTCCCCACCATCTCCGAGTCGGAAGCCCCCGGCCTGTGGCTGGCCCGCATCGAGATCACCAATCCGCCTGGCCACACGGCCGGGGCCTTTTAGTTTTCTGGAGGACAGACACCGTGATCGTCGTCATGAACCCCGAGGCTACCGAGGCTGAGATCGAGGGAGTGGCGGAGGCGCTCGGCCGCTACGGGCTGGCGACCTCGGTCTCCCGCGGTCAGGAGTGCGCCGTGGTGGGCGCCATCGGCGACGTGGACGCGGCCGGCGACCTGTCCCAGATCGCCGTCCTCCCGGGCGTGGAGCGCACGGTGCGGGTGTCCGCCCCCTACAAGCTGGTGGCGTCCCGGGAGGGGCACCGCCGCTCGGCCATCCCGGTCGGGAACAGCTTCGTCGGCGGCCGGACGTTCTCCCTCATCGCCGGACCCTGTGCCATCGAGACCCGCGACCAGGCCGCCGAGGCCTGCGCGGCGGCCGCCTCGGCCGGCGCCACCGTCCTCCGGGGCGACCTCTACAAGCACCGCACCTCGCCCTACGCCTTCCAGGGCCTCGGGCAGGCCGGCATCGAGATCCTGGCCGAGCAGAAGGCCCGGTTCGGCCTGCCCGCGGTGGTCGAGGTGCTTCACCCCCAGGAGGTGGACGCGCTGGTCGACGTCGTCGACGTGTTCCGCATCGGCGCCCGCAACATGCAGAACTTCGATCTCCTCCGGGCCTGCGCCCTGACCGGCAAGCCCGTCATGTTGAAGCGGGGCCTGTCGGCCACCATCGAGGAATGGCTGCTGGCGGCCGAGTACGCCGCCTCGTCGGGGAACCTCGACATCATCCTGTGCGAGCGCGGTATCCGGACCTTCGAGTCCGCCACCCGTAACACGCTCGACCTTTCGGCCGTCAGCGTGGTGCAGCAGCGCTCCCACCTGCCTGTCATCGTCGACCCGTCCCATTCCACCGGCCACCGCAGCCTGGTGGCGCCGATGACCCTGGCCGCCGTCGCCGCCGGAGCCGACGGCGTGATGATCGACGTGCACCCACACCCGGAAACCGCCCGCTGCGACGGCCCGCAAGCCCTGCTGCCCGAGGAGCTGGCCACTCTGGCCGACCGGATGTGGGAGCTGGCCGCCTGGATGGGCCGCGACGTACCCGAGCGCAAGCCCGACGCTCTGGCGGGCTAGGGGTTCACCGCTTCGGCGCTATCCGGATGCGGCCCATGTACGAGAGGCCGGCGAAGGCCAGGCCGATGGCCAGCACCAGAAATCCGAGGCGGCCCTGCATCGGCACCGCCACGGGAATGAAGGCACCGGCCACCCACGCCACCTGGAAGCGCGTCTCGAACTTCGCGAACGTACGCCCGCGGACGGCGTCGGGAGCGTCGCGCTGGACGAGGCTGTCGAACGCCAATCGTCCGGCCGAGGCGCCGGCGGAAACGGAGGCGGCCACCACGAGAACCGAGAGCCGCCCGTAGCCGCGGGCGCCGAAGATGGCCACTACCGCGGGGACGAGGAGGGAGCCGATCAGGATGGTCTCCTCCTTTACCCGGCGACGGAGCCACGGCGCCACCAGCGCGCCGACCAGACCGCCCGCCGCGGCAGCCGCCAACACCGCTCCGAAGAACCACGACGGTTCTCCGCGGCGCTTCAGGCTGAACGCCACCAGAAACGTGAGGAAGCCGACGCCGGCCCGGAGGACGGCCATGCCGGTGGAGGCGAGGAGGATGCTCTCGCCTCGCAGCTCCTCCTTCTCGATCTGGGCGAGGGGTGGCGCCACCTGACGGGCCCGGGGGATCCTCAACGCGGCGAAGGCAGCCACGAGGTTGACCACTGCGCCGAGCCGCAGGACCCACCGGGCGTCTGCCAACGCGGAGACTCCGGCCGCCGCGGGGGCCACCACCACCCCGGCCAGCACGCCGACCAGGGCCAGCCGGGAGTTCGCCTCCACCAGCGCGCTCTCGTCCTCCACCACGGCCGGAACCAGCGCGCTCTTGGCCACCGAATAGCCCTTGGACAGGACGAGGGCTCCGAACGCCTCCGGATAGAAGAGGATGGTGTTGAGGTCATCGGCCATGAGCACGCACAACACGCTCCGCCCCGCGGCGCACAGGGCGACGATGAGCCGGCGCCCGCCTTTGGTCCGGTCCAGGGCGGGTCCCATCACCGGGGCCAGGAGGGCGAAGGGGACCATGGTGACGGCCAGGTACAGCAAGACCTTCGGACGGGCCTCGGCGCCCGAGACGTTGAAGAAGATCGAACCGGCCAGCGCCACCGCGATGATGGTGTCTCCGGCGATGCTGGCGGCGTGGGCCGTCGCCAGACGGGAGAAACCGCTGGGCCCGCTGGCTCGCTGGCTTGTGCGAGGGGGAGGGGTGGCGCTCATCGGCGCCCTGACCTTAGTTACCCGTCTGGACTTACCCGGTCTGGCGTTCTTCGTCGCCGCCCGCCCGCTGCCGGGCCCGGTAGGCGGCCACGTTCGTCCGGTTCCCGCAGGTGGACGGATCGCAGTAGCGCCGGGACCGGTTCCTGGACGTGTCGACGAAGACCCGCGAGCAGCCCAGGGCGGCACACACCTGCAGACGCTCGAGGCCATGGTCCCGCAGGACGATGACGAGGCCCATGGCCGACTCGGCGGCCATATGGGCCACCAATGTCGACCCGGGCGGCGTGAAGTGCAGGTGCCATGGCTCGCCGTCGTGGTCGCTCAGCTGAGGGAGGGCATTGGCCGCGGCCAGCAGGTTGTTCAACTGCTCGACGACGGCGTACTCGTCAACCTCGGTGAAGGCGGCCCGGAGCCGCGTCCGCAGCCGCTGGACGTCAGCGACGTCGGACTCGGTCACCGGACGGCGATAACTGTCGCGATGGGCGGCCAGGAACGCAGCCAGGCGCTCCGGCCGGGTGAGGTTGTCCTCACCCGTCTCGACGTCGAACGTGTTCACCAGATCGACGGCCGTCACCACCGAGAGATCCGTGTAAGCGTCAAAGTTCACGTTGAATCCTTACGGCGGGCACTGTAATGTCGCGACGGGAGAGTAAGCGCTGCAAAGCAAGTTAACCCTTTTCGGCAGGCCCGAAGGAAGACCCAGGTGAACGCATGCCCGCCAACGTTCTGACCGTGGCCCCGCCGCCGTCCCCGATCGAGACCCGGGAGCGACCGGGGCAAGCCAGAGGGGATCGGCGCGGGGATCGGCGTGCCGTCGAGCGCGAGCCCTCGCCGCGACCCCCGCTGCTGGCGCGTTGGACCGTCGGAAGCAATGGAGGCCTGAAGCTGCGCTGGTCAGCCAAGCCCTAGCCCCCGTAAGGGGTTTGCGCGAATGCCGCTGGCCGTTCACCAACCCTTATCCCAGGGAGCAGGAGGTGTTCGCCCGACGTCGTTACGGTCGCCTCGTGCTCTCCCTCATCGCTCCGAGCATCACCACCGCACTGGAGCTCCCCCGGATCGTGCGGCTGGGACCGAATCTCTTCGGCGCCTCCTTCACCCTCATGAAACTGCTGCCCGCCCGGCACATCCTCGACCGGGCGGCAAAGTCCGGCCAGCTCCGGGCTCGGACCACGGTCATCGAGACGACGTCCGGCACCTTCGGCCTGGCGCTGGCCATGGAATGCTCCCTGCGCGGCTATGCGCTCATCCTGGTGAGCGATCCGTCGGTCGACCCGGCCCTGCGCCGGCGACTCCGGGACCTCGGCGCCTCGGTCGTCATCGTCGAGCGTCCGGCTCCTGTCGGCGGGCTCCAGCAGGCCCGGCTGGACCGCGTGGCCGAACTCTGCCGGCACCACTCTGATCACTTCCTGCCCGCCCAGTACGCCAATCCGGACAACCCCGGCGCCTACGCGCCACTGGCCTCGGCCCTCACGTCGGCGGTCGGAGTGGTGGACTGCCTGGTCGGCCCCGTCGGATCGGGGGGCTCCATGTGCGGGACTGCGTCGTTCCTGCGCCAGTCCCATCCGGGCCTCACCGCGGTCGCGGTCGACACCCCCGGCAGCGTGCTCTTCGGCCAGCTGGACACTCCCCGCCGGCTCCGCGGCCTCGGGAACAGCCTGATGCCGCCGAACCTGGACCACTCGACGTTCGACGAGGTGCACTGGGTCAGCGACCGGGAAGCCTTCGCCGCCACCCGGGCCCTCCACCGCCACCACGCCCTGTACATGGGTCCCACCAGCGGGGCCGCCTGGCTGGTGGCCCGATGGTGGGCCAGGACTCACCCCGAGGCCACCGTCGTGACGCTGCTGCCCGATGAAGGGCACCGGTACCAGGACACCGTCTACGACGACGCCTGGCTACGACACCAAGGCTTGCGGCTGTGCCGGCTCCCGGTCCGGCCGGAGGAAGTGACCCGACCGGCCGACGGTGGGCCCGAATGGTCGTGGCACCGGTGGGGGCGGCGCCGCTACGACGAGGTGGCGGCCATCCCGCCCCCCGACACCGGCGTTCCCTGCCCCGGCGCCGTACTCCCCGAGCACCCGGGGGCCGCCGCGTGACCCGCGAACCCCGGACCGCCGCCGCGCCGGTTCTCGCGCTGGTCGAGAGCAACACGACGGGCACCGGCCGGCTCTTTGCGGCCGCCGCCCGCTCTCGGGGGCTGCGCCCGGTGCTGTTGAGCGTCCGGCCCGACCGGTACCCCTGGGTCACCGACGACGCCGTCGAGGTGGCCTGGGCCGACACGGCCGACCCCGACGCCGTGGCCCGCGTCAGCGCCCGTCTGGCCCGGCCGGGCGGCCTGGCCGGCATCGTCACCAGCTCCGAGTACTTCGTGGGCGTGGCGGCCCGAGCGGCCGCCCGCGCCGGATTGCCGGGCCCGAAGGCGCCGGCCATGGAGGCGTGCCGGGACAAGCGCCACCAGCGGACGACCCTGGCCGCCGCCGGAGTTCCGATACCGCGCTTCGAGACGGTCAGTTCGGTGTCGGCCGCCCTTGGCGCCGCGGCCGACATCGGATTCCCGGTCGTGTGCAAGCCGGCCGACGGGACCGGGAGCCGGGGCGTCCGGCTCTGCCCCGACCGGAGCACCGTGGCCGCCCACGCCCGCGCTCTCCTGGCCCGCCGTCACGACGAGCGCGGCCGGCCGGCGCTGCCCTGGCTCATGGTCGAGGAGCACATGGACGGGCCGGAATTCTCGGTGGAGACCTTCGGTCCGCAGGTCGTGGGCGTAACCGCCAAGCGGCTCGGCCCGCTCCCCAGCTTCGTCGAGACCGGCCACGACTTCCCGGCCCTTCCGGGCGACGGTGCGACAGCCGACCTGGCCGGCACCGCCGAGCGTGCCGTCGGCGCCCTCGGCGTGGGCTGGGGCGCCGCCCACACCGAAGTGCGCATCGGCCGGGCCGGGCCGGTGGTCATCGAAGTGAACCCCCGCCTGGCCGGCGGCCAGATCCCGGTGCTCGTGCTGCTGGCCACCGGCGTCGACCTCATCGGGGCCACCATCGATCTCGCCACGGGAAGCCCCGTCGGGCTGCCTGACCCCGGCCGCGGCTCCGCCTCGATCCGGTTCCTGGTTGCGCATACCGAGGGCGAGCTGGGCGGCGTCGACGGGCTGGGGGCGGCGGCCGCCGTGCCGGGAGTGGTGGCGGTCACCGTTACCACCCCCTCGGGGACCCTGATCGGCGGAACCGGCTCGTTCCTGGACCGGGTCGGCTACGTGATCACGGCCGGGCCGGACGCCGCCGCCACCCGGGCGGCGGCCGACGCCGCTCTCGCCTGCCTCTCCCTGCGCCCGGCCTGCCCATCTCTCCGGGGGGCCCTGCCTGGTCTCCACCGCGTTGGCCCGGTGACGGTCTGACGTGGACGACACCGGACGGATCCGCCGCCCGCTCACGCCCACCGCCCGCCGGATCGTCTTCGCTGAGTTCTTCTCTGGCCCCGAGACCGGCGGCCTCGCCGACGAACTCGGTCCGGTCAGCAACGTCGACCGGGCCCACCTCGTGATGCTGGCCGAACAAGGCCTCGTCGACCCGGCGGCCGCCGCTGCGCTCCTCCGGGAGATCGACGGCCTGCGGGCGGCCGGCTTCGCTCCCCTGGCCGGCCTCCCGGCCCGCCGAGGGACCTACCTCCTCTACGAGGACTGGCTGGCCGGCCGCCTCGGGGAACGGGCCGCCGGCATCCTCCGCACCGGTCGCTCCCGCAACGACCTGAACGCCACCGTCTTCCTGCTCCGCCTGCGCCGGCCGTACGAGCGGCTCATGACCGAGTTGCTGCGCCTGCAGGCCGTCCTCCTGCGCCGGGCCCGCGCCTACTCGGGCCTGGTGATGCCGGCCTACACCCATCACCAGGCGGCCGTCCCCATCACACTCGGCCACTACCTGGCCGGTGTCGCCCACGCCGTCGACCGGGATCTCGCCGCCCTGGCCGCCATCGGAACCGCACTCGGGCGCTGCCCGCTCGGGGCGGGCGCCGGCGGAGGGACCGGGGTTGGCATCGAACCGGCCCGGACGGCGGCGCTCCTCGGCTTCGCCGAGCCTGTCGCCCACTCCATCGACGCGGTGGCGACCCGGGAACCGGCCCTGCGGCTGCTGGCCGAGGCGGCGGTCGCCGGGGTCACGCTCAGCCGGCTGGGCGCCGACCTGCTCGCCTGGACCACCGCCGAGTTCGGCTTCCTGCGCCTGCCCGACGAACTCGTCGGGTCCAGTTCGCTCATGCCCCAGAAGCGCAACCCGTTCCTGCTCGAGCACGTGAAGGGACGAGCGGCGGTGCCCGCCGGTGCCTTCGTGGCCGCCGCCACCGCCATGCACGCCACCCCCTTCGCCAACTCGGTGGCCGTCGGAACCGAGGCCTGCGGCCCGGTGACGTCGGCGGTCGCGGCCGTCGCCGACGCCGCCGCCCTCCTCCGGCTCGTACTGGCCGGAGCCCAGCCGCAGGCCGAGACCATGGTGGAACGGGCCCGGGCGGCGGACACGACGGCTACGGCCTTGGCCGACGAACTCGTCGTCACCGACGGTCTCTCCTTCCGGGAAGCCCACCATCGAGTCGGCGCCCTCCTCACCGACAGCCCCGGCGATCTGACCCTTCCCGATCCCGCCGAGGTGGCCGCCGGGGCGCGGTTCGGGGGCGGGCCCGGCGCCGGCGGGCACACGGAGGAACTCCGGGACCGGTGGGCGGTGTGGACCGCCGAGCAGGTGGCCCGCCGCCGGGGGTGGGCCATCGCCCGGGCGGCGCTCGACACCGTCGTGGCGCGAGTGGCCGCGACCGAACCAGTACCCGAACCGTTCCCGGCGATGTCGGGGATCTGACGTTGCCCGGCACCCGCCGCGGCGGGCTGCGCTGGTGCCTCCTCTCAGCCGTCTGCTTCGGCGTATTACCGATCCTCGGCAAGTTCGCCTTCGACCAGGGCGTCGGTCCCCTCGGCCTGCTGTGGACGCGCTTCGCGCTGGCCGCCCTGATCTTCTGGGCGCTGGTGGCGGCGGTTGTCCGCCCGTCTGGCCACTCCCACTGGCCGGCCCGGCGGTTCCTCGTGGCCGGCCTGCTCATGGGCTTCGGCGGCTACGCCGTGGAAGCGGCGCTGTTCTTCCTCGCCCTCGAGCGGATCGACGCGTCGCTGACGGAACTGCTGCTCTACAGCTACCCGGCCATCGTCACCGCCCTGGCCCTGGCCCTGGGCCGGGAGCGGGGCGGCCGGCACCTGGCCGGAGCCCTCGCCCTGGCCAGCACCGGGGTCGTGCTCGTCTTCGGCGGATCCCTGGCCAGCGGCGTGGACGCCGCCGGGCTCGCCCTCGGCCTCGGCGCGGCCGTGGTCTACGCCGGGTACGTGCTAGCCGGCGAACAGGTGGTGAGGGCGGTCCACCCCGTGCTGCTCGCCGCCCTCGTCTCCACCGGCGCGGCCGCCGCCTACTCCCTGGCCGGGCTGGCCGGCGCCGACCTCCGCCTACCCTCCACCGGATCGGGCTGGGGGGCGGTCGTCCTCATCGCCGTGCTGGCCACGGTGGTGCCGATGGTGGCGCTGTTCGCCGGCATCGAACGGGTGGGGGCCTCCACCGCCAGCATCGTCTCGACACTGGAGCCGGTGGTGACCGTCGCGCTGGCCGCCCTGTTCCTCTCCGAGCACCTCACGGTCGTGGAAGGCACCGGCGCCCTGGCCGTGCTCGCCGCCGTCCGGCTCCTGCAGGGCGCAGGCCGGCTAGACGGCGAACCGCTTGCCGGCCCGCTCGGTGGCGAGCTCCTGCAACCGGGCGTGCGTCCCCACC
>CAZCVW010000049.1:0-3514 GCA_964502185.1 uncultured Burkholderiales bacterium | reverse complement strand
CCGCTTGCCGGCCCGCTCGGTGGCGAGCTCCTGCAACCGGGCGTGCGTCCCCACCCCGTTCCCCGCCGCGATCTTCACCCAGGCCCCGTCGGACCGTAGCTGCCACGCCTGCACGTCGTCGGCCAGGTTGACGTCGAGGATCTCCTGGAGCCGGCCGGCCATGGCCGGGTCCTCCACCGGCGTGATGACCTCGACCCGGCGGTCGAGGTTGCGGGGCATCATGTCGGCCGAGCCGATGAAGTAGCGGACGGGGGCCGCGCGGCCGCTCCCGAAGGCGAAGATCCGGGAATGCTCCAGGTAGCGACCGAGGATGGACCGCACCCGGATCCGCTCTGAGAGCCCATTCGTCTCGGGCCGCAGGCGGCAGATGCCGCGGACGATCAGGTCGATCTCCGTGCCGGCGGCCGAAGCGGCGTAGAGGGCGTCGATGATCGCCTCGTCGACCAGGCTGTTCATCTTCATGACGATGCGGCCCCCACCGTCCTCGGCCGCCGCTTCCTCGATGAGCTTGATGATCTGCTCCCGCAAGCCTCCGGGAGCCACGAGGATCTTGCGGTAGTCGGCCCGGCGGCTGTAGCCGGTCAGGAAGTTGAACAGGTCGGCGAGATCGGCACCGATCTGGGGGTCGGCGGTGAGCAGGCCGATGTCCTCGTACATCCGGGCGGTGACGGAGTTGTAGTTGCCGGTGCCGACGTGGCAGTAGCGGCGGATGCCGTCCGCTTCTTCCCGCACCACCAGCGCCGTCTTCGAGTGGGTCTTGAGCCCGATGAGCCCGTAGACCACGTGGACGCCCGCCTGCTCCAGTTGCCGGGCCCAGGCGATGTTGGCCTCTTCGTCGAAGCGGGCCTTGAGCTCGACGAGGACGGCGACCTGCTTGCCCCGCTCGGCCGCCCGGATGAGCGCTTTGATGATGGGGCTGTCGCCCGACGTGCGGTACAGCGTCTGCTTGATCGCCAGCACCTTGGGGTCGACGGCGGCCCGTTGGATGAAGGCCTGGACGGAGTCGGCGAACGATTCGTAAGGGTGGTGCACGAGCACGTCCTGCTCGGCGATGACCGAGAAGATGTCGACCGAGCCGTCCTCCACGCCCACCAGCCGGCGGGGCGTGGTGGGCACGAAGGGCGTTTCCTTCAGGTCAGGGCGCTCCAGGCCGTAGAGGCTGGAGAGGCTGCCGAGGTCGAGGAGACCGTCGAGCACGTAGACACCGTCGGGGCCGAGGTCGAGCTCCCGCTTGAGCAGGTCGCGCACCTCGTCGGACGTCCCGGCGTCGACCTCCAGGCGGACCGCGTGCCCGAAGCGGCGCCGGCGGAGCTCCATCTCCACGGCGGCGAGCAGGTCGTCGGCTTCCTCGTCGATCACGGTGAGGTCGGCGTTCCGGGTCACCCGGAACGGGTGGTAGGCCTCGATCTCCATGCCCGGGAAGAGCGAGGCGAGATGGGCGCCGATCACCTGCTCGAGCGGGACGAAACGGTCCCCCGCAGGAGTGGCGACGAACCGGGAGAGCAGCGGCGGCACCTTCACCCGGGCGAACCGGCGCTCGTCCCGCAACGGGTCACGGACGAGCACCGCCAGGTTCAGCGACAGGTTGGAGATGTACGGGAACGGGTGCCCGGGGTCGACCGACAACGGCGTGAGGACAGGGAAGATGTAGTCGTCGAAGAACCGGGACAGCTCTTTGCGGTCTGACTCGGGGAGGTCGGCCCAGTCGCTGATGCGGAGCCCCGCCTCAGCCAGCGCCGGGCAGATCTGTTGGCGGAACAGGCCCATCTGGCGGGCGATCAGGTGAACCGCCCGGTCGCGGATGGAGCCGAGCTCTTCGGCGGGGTCGAGCCCGTCGGTGGCGGCCGCCCCGAGGCCGGCGGCGACCCGGTCGGCCAAGCCGGCCACCCGGATCATGAAGAACTCGTCGAGGTTGCGGGCGAAGATGGCGAGGAACTTGACCCGCTCCAGGATGGGCATGGATTCATCCTCAACGAGGGCGAGAACGCGCCCGTTGAAGTCGAGCCAGGAGAGCTCCCGGTCTAGGTAACGGCCCTCGCTGTCTCCCTGCGGCCCCTCCCCGAGGTCCGCCAGTGCCTCCATAGGGCTCAGTCCTCTCGCTGTGCTTGTCTCTGGGCTCGTCTCTGGGCTCGTTCGGCGGCCACCAACGCCGCACCGAGAGCCCCGCCCCGGTCGCCGAGCGTGCCGGGGACCACCCGCAGGGCGGGGTTCCGCGGGAACAACTCGGCGTGGACCGCCGTCTCGACCCTCGACACGAAGGCGGGCCCCAGGCGGTCGGCCAACCCGCCGCCGACCACCACCAGCGGCAGGTCGACCAGAGCGACGGCCGAAGCGATGGCGGCGCCGAGGGCGGCCACGGCGTCGTCGATCAACTCGACGGCGACCGGGTCGCCGGCGGCCAGGGCTTTGACGAAGACGCCCGAGGTCATCCGCCGGCCCGGGGCGAGGTCCACCAGCACGGTGTCGCGGCCCTTGGCTTCCAGCTCACGGGCCCGGCGTTCCAGGTTGGCCCGACCGGCGTAGGACTCGAGGTGGCCCCGGCCCCCGCACCCGCACAACCGGCCGCCGCGGCGCACGATCATGTGGCCGATCTCGCCGGCCGATCCGTTCGGGCCCCGCCGCAGCTGCCCGTCGACGATCAGCCCGGCGCCCACCCCGGTGCCGACGAATACGCCCAACATGTCCGGCGCCCCCCGGCCCGCTCCGAGCCGGTGCTCGGCCAAGGTGCCGACGTTGACGTCGTTGTCGACCTCGACGGGGACCCCACCCAACCCCTCCGAAAGGGCCTCGGCCAGCCCGAACGGTTCCATCCAACCGTGCAGATTGGGTGCTTGGCGGACCGTGCCCCCCACCGCGTCGACAACACCGGGAGCGCCGACCCCCACGCCGGAGACCCCGTTCGTGCCCCCCAGTTCCTTGATCACGGCGACAATGGCGTCCACGACTCCCAGCGGCCCACCTTGAGTGGGCGTCTTTCGCTTCGCTTCGGCCACGACGTCTTCGCCGTCGAGCACGATCCCGTAGATTTTCGTGCCGCCCAGATCGATACCGATCCAGCTCACCGCTGCCCCCGCGCTGTCATCCGTCCCGCCCCTTTGCCTACTCGAGCCAACCGCGCCGCTTCGGATCGGAAGCACGCTTCCAGGCGGCCGGCCACTCCTCCCGATTGGCGGCCGCCTCGGCCCGCTGCAATCCGATGAGCTGCCCAACCAGCATCGCCTCGGCGGCGGTGCCGGCGCTGCGGCCGTGACGTCGGAGCCAGTCCTCGGTCACGCAGGCGTCCTGGTGATCGCCGAGCACGGTCTGGAGGCTGGCGACCGCACCGGCGAAGGAGCTGGCCCGCTTCCCCATGACCCCGGCGGCCGCCTCGGCCGCATACCGGCAGTGCTTGGCCAGGATCCGCACGGCGTGCAGCTCTTCGTCCTTCGGCGTCTCGGGCAGGGCCCGCACCGAACGGCGGAGCCGGCGCCACGGCCGGCGGGCCAGGGCCGGGAGCACCTCGGCGGCCGGCTCG
>CAZCVW010000048.1:5127-14282 GCA_964502185.1 uncultured Burkholderiales bacterium | reverse complement strand
GGAGACCTCGATGCCGGCCTCGGCCAGGGCGGCGAGGAATCCGGGCCCGTCGGTGGAGTCGCCCAGCATGCGCCCGCGCGGTCCGGCCACGACCGTGTTGACGGAGCCGAGGGTGGCGGCGTCGGGCGTGAGGGCGTCGCAGGCGGCGGCGACGTCGGCCTTGTGGGGCATGGTCACGTTGAGGCCGGCCAGGCCCAGATCACGGGCCGCGGCCACGGCCGCCCCGCCCCGGCCCCGGGGAACGGGGAAGGCGACGTAGACCCAGTCGAGTCCGAGGGCGGCGTAGGCGGCGTTGTGGATGGCCGGCGAGAGCGAGTGGCCCACCGGATCGCCGATCACGCCGACCACCCGGGTCGACCCCCCGGGGGCAAGAATCACAGCACACCCTTGCGGCGCGACTCGGCCTTCAGCCGTTCGAACTCCGCCGACGTGGCCGCGAAGGCGTGCTTCCCGTTCTTCTCGAAGAGCACGTAGTAGATGTAATCCGTGTCGGCCGGTTCGACGACGGCCTCCAGCGACGCCCGGCCCGACGCCCCGATCGGCGTGGGCGGCAGGCCGTCGATCTTGTAGGTGTTGTAGGGCGAGTCGACCTCGAGATCCTTGTAGAGCACCCGGCTCTTGTGCTCGCCGAGGGCGTAGAGAACGGTGGCGTCGATCTGGAGGCGCATCTTCTTCTCCAGCCGGTTCTCGATCACGGAGGCGATGAGCGGCCGGTCCTCCGGCACCTTGGCCTCCGTCTCCACCAGGGAGGCGGCGACCACGGCCTGGTACGGCGTCAGGCCGGCGGGCCGCGGACGGGTGTCGATGCCGACGTCGGTGGCCACCTGGTCGAAGCGGGTGACCAGGCGGCGGAGAAGGGCGGCCTCGTCCTCCTTGTCGGTGACGAGGTAGGTGTCGGGGAACAGGACACCCTCGAGGGACTGGACGTCGGGCGGTTGGAACCGGGAACGGACCTGCCCCGACTTGGCCAGCTCGAGGAAACGGGCCCGGTCGCGGCCCGGTAGCCGGCCGACCCGGTCGGCGATTTCCTCGAGGGTGAGCCCTTCGGGGATCGTGAGCCTCTGGAAGACGATCTCCGGGCCGTCCTTCAGGGCGGTGAGGGCGGCGCCCATGGCCATGTCCCGGCGCAGCTCATACTCACCCGCCTGAAACGCGGAGCCACCGCCTTTCACCTTCAGGTAGAGACGGAAGATCCGGCTCGAAGTGAGGACGCCCTCCCGCTCGAGGCGGTTGGCGATGCCGGCCGCGCTGGTGCCGGGTTGGATGGCCACCCGCACCGTGGCGCCCGGCGGGCCGGGCGGGTCGATCTGGCGGGCCAGCCAGGCCAGGCCGACCAGACCCACGACCACGGCCACCCCGCCGGCCATCAGGAGGATGCGCAGGCGGCGGTTCACCCCACACCCTTTCCCTCAGTACCCTTCTGCCCGTCGAGCCAGGCTTGGAGCATGACCGCGGCCGCCACCTTGTCGACCAATCCCCTTCGCTTGGTGGCCTTCACCCCGCCGGTGTACAGGGCCCGCTGGGCCGACACGGTGGTGAGCCGCTCGTCGTAAGCCTCGACCCGAAGCGTCGGGCCGGCCCGCTCGGCCAACTCGGCGATCTCGGCCGCCACCGCCTTGGCCGCGGGGCCCGCCCGGCCCGACATGGACAACGGCATTCCCACCACGATGCGGGCCGCTTCGGCCTCCGCGGCCGCGGCCAGGATGGCGGCGTGGTCGGCCGCCCGGTCGGCGGGATGGCGCCGCTCGATCACGTCGAGCGGCGCGGCGATGAGCCCGGTGGGGTCGGAGAGGGCCAGGCCGATGCGGCGCTCACCGAGATCGACACCGAGGACGCGAGCCATGTTCCGGACCGCCTACTCGGCGGCCGCGCCGGCCACCGCCTCGGACGCCCGGGCCCGGGCGAGTTCCATCGCAGTGTCGAGGTTCTCCACCCGCGGGCCGCCCCCGGTGACGAGATCGGGGTTGCGGGCGGTACCGCCCCCGAGCGCCTGGGCCGCCTCCGCGGCCACGGCGGCGGCGGAGACACCCTTGTCCTGGAGGTCGGGGCTCACGGCCACGGCCAGACCCGCCTTGGTGCCGTCGGGCGACAGGCCGAGGAAGACGGCGACGCCCGAACCCATGGCGTCGCGGGCGGCGGCCACCAGGCGGCGCAACTCGTCGGGGGTGGCCCCGTCCTTCCGGGCCACCAGCACGCCGTCGGTGGCCGAGGCGGCCAGCGCCTTCGCCTCGGCGGCGGCCTGGCGGGCCCGCACCGCGTCGAGCTCCTCGGTCATCTCCTTGAGCTGGCCCAGCAGTCGTTCCACCCGCTCCGGCACCTCGGCCGGAGTGGCCCGGAGCAGTTCGGCGATCCGGCGCAGGCGGGCTTCGTCGGCCGCGATCTGGGCGAAGGTGGCGTCGGCGGTGAGCGCTTCAATCCGGCGGACGCTGGCGCCGATGGAGGACTCGCCCAGGATCTTGATCGGCCCGATCATCCCGAGGGCGTTGACGTGGGTGCCTCCGCACAGCTCCACGGAGTGGTTGCCGGCCTCGACCACCCGCACGATGTCGCCGTACTTGTCACCGAAGAAGGCGATGGCGCCGATCGACTCGGCGTGCTCCTTGGTCGTCTCGTAGGTGCGGACGGCGCCGTTGCTGAGCACCTCTTCGTTGGCCAGCGCCTCCACCCGGGCCAGCACCTCGGAGGGAACGCCCTCGTAGTGGGAGAAGTCGAAGCGGAGCCGGTCGGGCGCCACGTGGGAGCCCGCCTGCTTCACGTGCTCACCGAGCACGTCGCGTAGGGCCCAGTGGAGGATGTGGGTGCCGGAGTGGTTGCGCCGGGTGCGCTCCCGCTTGGCCAGGTCGATGCGGGCGGTCGCTTCGGAGCCGGTGGCGACGTGGCCGGTCACCACCTCGCCGCGGTGCACGACGAGATTGCCGGGCACGCCGTAGACGGTGTCGAGCACGCGCATGGCGCCGTCGGGCCCTTCGATGATGCCGGTGTCGCCGACCTGGCCGCCGGACTCGGCGTAGAACGGCGTGCGGTCGAGGACAAGGTCGATGGTGCGGCCCGCTTCGGCGCGCGTCAGGGATTCGTCGCCGTCGATGACGGCCAGCACCCGGCCCCTGCTCACCGGCTCCTGGTAACCGGTGAACTCCGTGGCGCCGTGGGTCTCGAGGATGTCCCGCCAGACCCGGGCGGCTGGCGCGGCGGTGCCTGCGGCATCGCCCGAACCGCCGGGGCCGGCCGCGCTGCGGGATTCCCGGGCCCGGCGACGCTGGCTCTCCATGCGTTCTTTGAAGCCGTCGAGGTCGACGCCCCGACCCCGCTCGGCGGCGATCTCCTGGGTGATCTCCACGGGGAACCCGAGCGTGTCGTGGAGGAAGAAGGCGTCCTCGCCCGACACGTCGCCCTGGCCCAGGAGATCGTCGAGCAGCTCGAGGCCCCGCCGCAGCGTCTGGCCGAAGCTCGCCTCCTCGCGCCCGGCGACCTTGCGGATGAACTCGTGCTGGCGCACGAGGTCGGGGTAGGCCCCGCCCATGGTCTCGATGGTGGCGTCGACCAGCGGGCCAGTGACCGGGTCGTCCACGCCGAGGAGCCGGGCGTGGCGGACGGCGCGCCGGATGATCCGGCGCAGCACGTACTGGCGGCCCTCGTTGCCGGGCAGGACCCCGTCGGCCAGCAGGAAGGTCATGGCCCGGGCGTGCTCGGCCATGATGCGCAGCGAGGAGTCGGACTTCTCGTCGGCACCGTAGGCCCGGCCGGTGATGGCTTCCGCCACCGACAGGATGCGGCGCAGGACATCGGTCTCGAAGACGGAATGCTCGCCCTGGAGGAGGGCCAGGATCCGCTCCAGGCCGGCGCCCGTGTCGATGTTCTTCTGGGGCAGCTCGTGGAGCTGACCGTCTTCGTCGCGGTTGTACTGCATGAAGACGAGGTTCCAGAACTCGATGTAGCGCTCCTCGCCGCCGTGGGCGGGGCCGCCTTCCGGCCCGAACTCCGGGCCGCGGTCGTAGTACAGCTCGGAGCACGGCCCGCAGGGACCGGTGGGGCCCATGGCCCAGAAGTTGTCCTTCTCCCCCATGCGCTGGATCCGCTCCGGTGGGATCCCGACCGAGTTGGCCCAGATGTCGGCCGCTTCGTCGTCCGTCTCGAAGACGGTGACCCAGATCCGCTCCGGCTCGAGCTCGAAGACGGTGGTGGCCAGCTCCCAGGCCAGCGGGATGGCCTGCTCCTTGAAGTAGTCGCCCAGCGAGAAGTTGCCCAGCATCTCGAAGAAGGTCAGGTGCCGGGTGGTCGTACCGATGATGTCGATGTCCGTCGTGCGGAAGCACTTCTGGACCGTGGTCACCCGGGGCCAGGGCGGCGCCTGCTCGCCCAGCATGTAGGGCTTGAACTGCACCATGCCGGCCGTCGTGAGCAGCATGGTGGGGTCGTTGGGCACCAAGCTGGAGGAGGGCTGCACCGTGTGGCCTTTACTCTCGAAGAAGGAGAGGAAGGCGCGCCGTAGCTCATCGGCTGTAATGGGCTTCATCAGCCGGACAGGCTACCGGTACAAAAGAGGAGCGGCGTTTTATGAGCATGCCCGAGGCGAACTGGTACCCGGACCCCTCCCGGCGGCACGAGATGCGGTACTGGGACGGGACCGCCTGGACCGAGCACGTGTCCGACCAGGGCCGCCAGGCGATCGACCCGCCGGTGGCCAACCAGGCCGTGCCCACCGTGAACCGCGCTTCGGAGAAGATCACCCGGGATGTCGCCCGGGCCGGGGCGACGGAGGCCGGGACGGGCGGCGGGACGCTGTTCACCGAGCCGGTGCTGGTCGTGAACCAGAAGGCCAAGCTGATCGAACTCAACAACGAGTACGCCATCTACGACGCCAACGCCAAGCAGCTCGGGGCGGTACGCCAGGTCGGCCAGTCGATGGCCAAGAAGGCCCTCCGCTTCATCGGTTCCGTGGACCAGTTCCTCACCCACCAACTCGAGGTCGTCGACATGTCCGGCACGGCGGTGCTGTCCGTCACGAGGCCGGCCAAGATCTTCAAGTCGAGGGTAATCGTGGCCGACGGGTCCGGCCGGGAGATCGGCCAGATCGTCCAGCAGAACATGATCGGGAAGATCCGCTTCTCGCTCGAAGCGGGCGGCGGCTCCGTCGGCTCGATCAACGCCGAAAACTGGCGGGCCTGGAACTTCTCGATCCGGGACCACAACGACGCCGAGGTGGCCCGGATCACCAAGACGTTCGAGGGCCTGGCCAAGACGATGTTCACGACGGCCGACAACTACGTCGTCCAGTTCCACCGTCCGCTGGAGGAGCCGCTGCGCAGCCTGGTGGTGGCGTCGGCTGTGTCGGTGGACACCGCCCTGAAGCAGGACTCCCGCGGCTTCGGCTGAGCTAGTCGACGGCCGGGGCGGCCAGCCGGGCGGCGACGACGGCGCCACCGGCCGCGCCGAGCACGGCGAGACGGCCGAACTTCGGCAGCGACGGGAAGGCGAGCAGCGTGGCGATCACGTCGCCGGCGTCGGCCATGGCTCCACCCTCGACCCATCCCCGGACGGGGGCGCCGTGACGAAGGGCCAGGATCACACCGAGGCCGAGAGCGACGTCGCGGGCGCCGAGGGCGCGGGCGAGGAGCTTGGCTTGCGGCCGCCAGGCCACGTTGCGCCCGATCCAGGGGCGCAACGGGACGGTAGGGGCGACCATGGCGGTGACGCCGAGGGCGACACGGCCCCAGGCGACCGAAGCGGCGAGTTGGCGGGCGAGGTCTTTGTCCATCGGCCCGAATCTATCTCGCGACCGGAACCGGTTTGCGGCCCCGGGCGGAGATGAGGACCGGCGTCACCAGCTCGAACGCCGGGTCGGCGAGGTCGGCGATGACCCGGTCGACGTAGGCCTCCGACACCAGCCCGGCGGCGACGAGCCTGGGCCGGAGGGCGGCGATGGACAGGCCGTACCACTCGGCCAGGGGGGAACCACCGGGCAGAACCGACAGGGCACCGGTGGCTTCGACGTCGACGAGGCCGGCCCCCCGCAGCAGGCCGGGGAGGCGGCGCCCGCAGGCCGGGTCGAAGCCCGTTTCGGCCAGCACCTCATGGATGGCCCATTCCACCTGGGCGAAGACGGTGGCGCGGGGGGCGTCGGGTGAGCCCGCCGCCATGGAGGAGACGAAGTCGAACTCCTCGGCCAGGAGCCAGCCGCCGGGAGCGAGCGCGTCGACCATGTGGGTGATCGCCTGCTCCCGCCCGGCCAGGTGCTGGAGGACGAGGCGGGTGTGGGCCAGGTCGAAGGCCTCGTCGAAGGGTGGCCCGGCCACGATGTCGTGGCGGCGCACCTCGAGACCCGGTTCGCCGAGGCCGCCCAACGTCTCGGTGAAACGGGTGTCGAGGTCGGTGGCCAGGACCCGACCGCCCGTCCCGACCCGGCGGGTGAGCCATCGGGCGATGGATCCGGCGCCGGCGCCAACCTCCAGGCAGCGCCACCCGTTGTCGACCCCGAGCCGTTCGAGATGCCCGGTCGTGACCTCGTCGAGCACCGACTCGGCCAGCGCCATCCGGTCCCGCTCGCCCTCCCAGGCCGGGTCGAACCCGTAGATCTGAGCCACTCAGTGGTTCTTGGTGCGCCGGTGCACCTCGGCCCGCAGTTCGGCTTCCCGCTGCCGCATGGCTTCCTTGCCCTCGGTGACGGCGGCCCGGAGCTCGGTGCGGGCCTGCTGGGCGGCCCGGTTGGCGACTTCGGGCGGGGTGTAGGCCTTGAGGAACCGCTTGACGCGGCGCTTCGCGTACACGGAGGCAGTGGCGCCCATGCTCGCCCCCATCACCATCCACCGCACCCGCTTGAACACGGTCACCTCACCCTGACTGTCATGTCACTGGCTGTCGTGTCAACCACGGTGGCGCAAGCGCCGACCCGCCCGCCCGACCCCGCGGCCGAAGGCGAGCACCTTCACCACCGGGTTTGAGAATGTCATGTACGCGAGCCTCGATGCACCCTCAACGTGGCGGGTGACCGACTCCGCGGCGCCGACCAGGTCGCCCACGCGCTCCAGCTCGGCGCTCGCCTTCTCGGCGTCACCCCGGAGTTCATGCAGCAACGGCAGGGCTTCCCGGTTGAGGTCGTCCACCACCGCCCGGAGCGTGGAGAGCACCCGGAGCAGCGCCGCCAGGACCATGGCGGCCGCGACGGAAAGCACGACGGCGAGGACAGCCACGGCCACCGCCGCCCACTCGCTGGCGCTCACTCCGCCTCCCCCGTCCGGTCGTCCATCCGGTCATTCATCTGGGCCCGGATCGCCGCCTCGGCCCCGTGACCGGAAGGATCGTAGTAGCGGCGTCCGGCCAGCTCCTCGGGCCGGTACTGCTGTTCGACCCGGCCCTCCGGCGCGTCGTGCGGGTACACGTAGCCCTTGCCGTGCCCGAGCCCTTTGGCCCCCTGGTAGTGCGAGTCCTTCAGGTGGACGGGAACCTCACCGACCGGACCGGTGCGGGCGTCCTCCCGGGCGGCCCAGATGGCGAGGGCGGTGCGGTTCGACTTGGGGGCCGTGCTCAGATGGACGACGGCCTGGGCCAGGTTCAGCTGCGCTTCGGGCAGCCCGACGTACTCGACGGCCTGGGCCGCGGCGTTGGCGATGACGAGGCTCATCGGGTCGGCCATGCCGATGTCCTCGCTGGCCAGGACGACGAGCCGGCGGGCGATGAAGCGGGCGTCCTCGCCGGCTTCGAGCATCTTGGCCAGCCAGTAGAGGCCGGCGTCCGGGTCGGATCCGCGGATCGACTTGATGAAGGCGCTGATGACGTCGTAGTGCTCGTCAGCGCCGTAACGGACGGCCCGGAGGTTGATGGCCGTCTCGGCGTCGGCCAGCGTGATGGAGGACCGGCCGTCCTCGGCCGCCAGAGCCGCGGCGACCTCGAGCCCGTTGAGGGCGGCCCGGGCGTCGCCGTCGGAGCGGGCGGCGAGGTGCTCGGCCGCCTCCGCGTCGATGGTCAGGCCCTGGCGACCGAGGCCCCGCTCGGTGTCCACCAGCGCCCGCTCGGTCAGCTGACGGAGGTCGGCGGCGGTGAGGGGCTCCAGCCGGAACAAGGTGGAACGGCTCCGCAACGGCCCGTTGACCTCGAAGAACGGGTTCTCGGTGGTGGCGCCGATCAGGGTGACGAGCCCGTCCTCCACGTGGGGCAGGAGGGCGTCCTGCTGCGTGCGGTTGAAGCGGTGGATCTCGTCGAGGAAGAGAATCGTGCCCTGGCCCCGCTCGCCGAGGCGCGTGCGGGCCCGGGCCACGACCTCGCGGACCTCCTTCACCCCGGCGGTGACCGCGGACATGGGTTCGAAGGCCTTGGCGGTGGCCTGGGCGACGAGGCGGGCGATGGTCGTCTTGCCGGTGCCGGCCGGGCCCCACAGGATGCAGGACGACAGCCGGTCAGCCTCGATCAGCGCCCGGAGCGGCTTCCCTTTGCCGATCAGGTGAGCCTGGCCGGCGAGCTCGTCGAGCGTCCGGGGTCGCATGCGGTTGGCCAGCGGCGCCTGCCCGGCCAGTCGGCTGACGGCCGCGGAGGTGAAGAGGTCGTCGCCAGGGGTCACGGTGTCACGGTAGCGAGACCGGTCTGACTGTCACAGCCTCCCCGTACAATTCGGGCCCACCGTCGAGGTAGCCGCGGTCAACGGCCCTCCTGCCCGTCTAGCATGCTCAACGGGAGGGGAAGCCCGCCATGTGGGAAGCGGTCATCGCCGGGGCTGGAGGTCTGATGGGCCTCTACGTCGCCGTCCGCCACGAGGTACGGCGCAGCCACGAGCTTCTTCAGAAGGACGTCGGCCACCTCGACGGGCAACTCGGTCACGTCGACGGGCGTCTCGCCGAGGGACTTACCGAGGTCCGCGCGGATATCCGCCGGCTCGACCAGAAGATCGACGCCGTACGGGGCGAACTCATCGGATTTCTCGGCTCCCGGTAGCCGGGTTCGTCCACTTGGATCTAATGGGTCGGGCGAGGCCCGGCTCCCCATTCGAGAAATCCCACTTCGAGAATGGTTGTCTTGGGATGGGTCAGTATCAACCCTATCGTCTCCCACGACTTCGTCTTTGCCCGCGAGGCGGGCACGCTGGGCCCAAGGCTCAGCAGCACATTCGCAGGACGTTTTGTCGTACGATCTGTAGCAAATGAATCCATCGACTTCCTTCCGTCCGG
>CAZCVW010000048.1:0-5027 GCA_964502185.1 uncultured Burkholderiales bacterium | reverse complement strand
GACGTTTTGTCGTACGATCTGTAGCAAATGAATCCATCGACTTCCTTCCGTCCGGATCCCGAGTCCGAAGCCGCGCTTCGTTACCTCCAGGTCGAGTGCGGGATGAGCCGGAGTGAGGCCATCCGGAACGCCCTCGTCGAACTGGCCGAGCGCCACCGGCGCGCGGCACTGACCGCCGAGGTCGCGAGCCTCGCCCGAGACCCCGCCGACCGGAAAGAGAAAACCGCGCTGACACGGTTCATGGACTCCTTGACCGTCGCCGACGAGCGCCCCGGGTGATCCGTGGGGATGTCGTACGGCTCCCCGCACCGCGGAGCACGCGAGGCCGTGAACAGAAGGGCGTGCGGTTCGGAGTCGTCGTGCAGGCGGACGAGTTCGGCGCCCTCTCCACGGTGATCCTCACCCCCACGTCCCGGAGCGCCCGGCCCGCTTCGTTCCGACCGGAGATCGAGGTCCTCGGTGAAGCCACCCGGGTCCTCGTCGAGCAGATCCGCGCCGTGGACGGCGAGCGCATCGGCGAAGTCGTCGGGCATCTCAGCTCGGAGGAGATGTGGGGGGTCGACACGGCCCTCGCCACGGTCCTCGATCTCGGTCGCCGCTGAGATCGCCGAGCCGACGGCCCGACCATCGTCTCGGCGGCGGTGTTCGAGGAGTAGGCCGGAAGGCGCGAGACTTCGGGACGTGCCGAAGACTCGCGCCTCCAGGCTCCCGGTGGTTTGGGCCCTCCTGATGGGAGCGGCGCTCGCCGCCCTCCCGGCCTGCAGCGACGACAAGGGCAGGGGGAGCACCGGCCCGGCGGCCGAGACCCCGGCCGACGACGACGGCGGGACGGCGGAGGGGCCGGCCTCGGCGCCGGGCGTCACCCCCGTCAGCCAGGGCGACCTGGCTGAGCTCGAGCGCCTCCTCGGCGAGCTCGACAGCGAGTTCAAGGCCTTTGACACGGACCTCAACACGACGGTCGAGGAGGACCTGAGCGAGTGAACCGCCGCCACCGGCAGCGTCTATCACCAGCGATGCTGGCCCTCGCGCTCGCCTGGGTGATGGCGCTCGTGCTCGCCGCCGGCAGCCCCGTCCTCGCCCAACAAGAGCGGGAGCGCCTCGAGACGCTGCGCCCGCGGGGCCTCACCGAGATCGACCGGCGCCTGGCCACGCTGACCGAAGCCACCAGCCGGGTAAACGGGGCGGAGCGCATCACCGCCGAGCACAAGACCCAGCTCATCGACCAGTTGAAGGCGCAGCAGGCCGGGCTGTCCGCCCTCCGGACCAAGGTCACGGGAGACCGCCGGCTGGCCACGCTGCGGGCTGATCTGGCCAAGGTCGTCAACGACTACCGGGTCTACGTGCTCACCGTACCCAGGACCCGGGGAGTCGCCGCCGCCGACATCGTCCTCGCCGCCCTCGACCGGATGGGCGAGCTGTCCGAGCGACTGGGCGCCGCCGTCGACAGCGCTGAGATCGAGGGAGCGGAGGACGAGGACGTCAAAGAGACGGCCGTGGCCAACCTCGAGTCGCTGCGGGCGAAGGTCGGCCAGACCCGGGTGAAGATCGAGAGCCTGGCCGCCACGCTGCTCGCCCTCCAGCCGGCCAGCTACCCGGCCAACCGGCCCACGCTGGAGGCGGCCCGCAGCGACCTGCGCGACGCCCGGGCCGCGCTGAAGGGGGCCGTCTCGCTGGCGCGCCAGATCGCGACGGCTCTGAAGGGCTGAGCGGGGCCGCTACGGGCCGGCCGCCGGCGGCGGCTGGCGATCATGGCTGATTCCGAGGTCCCGCAGTTGGATGGCGTCGACCGGAGAGGGCGCTCCGGTGAGCGGGTCGGCCCCCGACTGGGTCTTCGGGAAGGCGATGACCTCCCGGATCGAGGTCTCGCCGGACAGGATCATGGCCAGCCGGTCGATGCCGACGGCGAAGCCGGCGTGGGGCGGCGCCCCGAAGCGGAAGGCGTCGAGGAGGAACCCGAAGCGCTCCGCCGCTTCCTCCGGCTCGATCCCGAGCAGCGTGAAGATCTGCTGCTGGAGGTTCGCGTCGTGGATACGGACCGAGCCCGATCCGAGCTCGATCCCGTTGAGGACGAGGTCGTAGGCCAGCGACCGCACCGACAACGGGTCGGACTCGAGCTTGTCGAGGTCTTCCGGATGGGGGCGGGTGAAGGGATGGTGGGCCGGGATCGGCCGCCCCGCTGTCTCTCCGGGGCCGGGGGGGGTGACCGCCTCGAACAGCGGGAAGTCGACCACCCAGGTGAAGCCGAGCGGGTCGTCGAGGCGCTCGGGGGCGCCGAGGTCGAGGCGTAGGGCGCCGAGCACGAGCTGGGGGCGTCGGGGCGTGGCGTCGGCGGCGAGGAGGACGAGGTCGCCGGCGGCCGGGTTCAGGGCCACCTTCAGGCCCTCCTGCTCCTCGCCGGAGAGGAACTTGAGGACGGGAGCCTCGAGCACCCCCCCTTCCCGGACCCTCATCCACACGAGTCCGGCCGCGCCGAGCGACTTGGCCCGGTCGGTGAGGGCGTCGAGCTGGTTGCGGGGGGCGTCGCCCTTACCGGGGGCGACGAAGCCGATCACCGACTTGCCGGCGAAGGCCTGGAAGGCGCTCCCGGCGAAGACGCCCGAGACGTCGGAGAGTTCCATCCCGAAGCGGGTGTCGGGCTTGTCGGAACCGAAGCGGGACATGGCCTCGGCGTAGGTCAGGCGGGGGAACGGCTTGGGCCGCTCGCCCGTCACCGCTTCGACGCCGCTGGCCACGGCCTCCTCGATGAACGCCAGCACGTCCTCCTGGTCGACGAAGCTGGCCTCCACGTCGAGCTGGGTGAACTCGAACTGGCGGTCGGCCCTCAGGTCCTCGTCGCGGTAGCAGCGGGCCACCTGGTAGTAGCGGTCCATACCCGCCACCATCAGCATCTGCTTGAACAGCTGAGGAGACTGCGGCAAGGCGAAGAAGGTGCCGGCCTGCAGCCGGGACGGGACGAGGAAGTCGCGGGCGCCTTCCGGGGTGGAGCGGGTGAGCGTCGGGGTCTCGATGTCGAGGAACCCCATGGCGTCCATGGCCGCCCGCAGGGCCGACACCAGCTTGGCCCGCAGGGTGAGGTTGGCCGACAGGCGGGCCCGGCGCAGGTCGAGATAGCGGTGGCGGAGGCGCAACGTCTCGTCGACGTCGACCCGCTCGTCGAGGGGGAAGGGCGGCGGCTCGGCCTCGTTGAGGACCTCGACCCTGGTCGCGGCGACCTCGATCTCACCGGTGGGGAGATTCGGGTTGACCGTGCCCTCCGGTCGGGGACGGACGGTGCCCTCCACCCGGATCACGTACTCGGCGCGCAGCCGGTGGGCGTCGGCGCAGCCCGGTGTGGCCGGATCGAGGACAACCTGGACGAGCCCTTGCCGGTCGCGCAGGTCGATGAACACGACGCCGCCGTGGTCGCGACGGTTGGCCACCCAGCCGCACAGGGCGACTTCGGCGCCGTCGTCGTGAGCCCGGAGCGTGCCGCCGTAGTGGCTGCGCATGCTCATCGCTGACCTCCCGGGGACACCCCGAACCCCGGGTCGCTCACCCGTTCGTGGAGCCAGGAAACGACCCGGGCCCGGGCCACCTCCACCTGCTCGCTGTTCTCCATGTCCTTCACCGCCACCGCTCCCCGTTCCATCTCCTGAGGCGCCACGAGCACGACGAAACGGGCACCGGCCCGGTCGGCGACCTTCCACTGCGCCTTGAGCGACCGTCCGCCGTAGGCCCGATCGGCCGAGAGTCCCGCTTCCCGCAACTCGTGCAGGAGGGCCACCACGTCCGAACCGCCGCCGACGGCGTCGACCACGAAGGCGTCGAGGTGGACGGCGGGCACGGGCAGCACACCTTCGGCGTCGCAGGCGATCAGGACCCGCTCGATCCCGATGCCGAAGCCGATGCCCGGGGCCGGCGGTCCGCTCATCTCCTCGGCCAGCTTGTCGTAGCGGCCGCCGCCGCCCAGGGCGTTCTGGGCCGACTCCAGCGCTTCGCCGGCGAACTCGAACGTCGTGCGGGTGTAGTAGTCGAGGCCCCGGACCAGGCGGGGCGCCAGTTCGAACTCGATCCCGAGCGTCGACAGGCCGGCCTGCACCGCCTCGAAGTGCTCCCGGCAGGGATCGCAGAGGTGCTCGGTGAGCTGCGGCGCCCGTTCGGTGACGGCCACGCAGCCGGGCACCTTGCAGTCGAGGACCCGCAGGGGGTTGGCCTCGAGGCGGGCCTGGCTGTCGGCGCACAGGTCGTCGACGTGGGCCCGGAGGTACTCCCGGAGTATCTCGAGATAGGCGGGCCGGCACGCCTCGTCGCCCAGCGAGTTGAGGGCCAGCGTGAAGCGCGTGAGGCCGAGCGAGGCGAGGAACCCACGGGCGAGGGCGACGACTTCGACGTCGAGGTCGGGGTCGTCGACGCCGAGCACCTCGGCCCCGAGCTGGTGGTGCTGGCGGTAGCGGCCCCGCTGCGCCTTCTCGTGGCGGAAGTGGGGGGCGACGTACCAGACCTTCCACGGCGGGGTCGGACGGTGCTGGTTGTAGGCCCGGACCACCGGGGCGGTGCCTTCGGGGCGCAGCGCCAGGCGCCGGCCGCCCTTGTCGGTGAACTCGTACATCTCCTTGCGCACCACGTCGGTGCCCTCGCCGACCCGCTGGAACACCTCGAGGTGCTCGTAGGCGGGCGTGAGGATGAGGCCGTAGCCGAACCGTCCGGCGCGCTCGGCGAAGATCGACACCAGCCGGGCCCAGCGGGCGGACTCCGGGGGGAGGACGTCCCGGGTGCCGACCGGGGCGCGGAACGCGTCAGCTCTCTGGTCGGGGGGCACCCCCCCACCCCCGGGCGGTTCGTCGACCATGGAGAGGGAGGCGCCCATCAGCGAGCGCCGCTCGCGATGGGGCCAGAGAGGAGGCGTCTCGTGAGGGGGTGTCGCACGGGCGGTCATGCTACCGGGGCGGCGCGGCGGCCCCGCCGTCGATTACCGGGCGGGTGAGGAGGAGCGGCGGCGGGCGGTTCCGAGAGCGCCACCCCGGCGGGGGGCGGCGGCGATGGCCGCT
>CAZCVW010000047.1:0-14330 GCA_964502185.1 uncultured Burkholderiales bacterium | reverse complement strand
ACCCGTGGCCCGAGGAGGCCCGGTTCGCCCTCGTGCGGCTGCTCGGGGCGGGCCCGGCCGCCGTTCCGGTGATCGAGGCCCTCGACCAGCGGGGCCTGATGGCCCGGGTGCTCCCCGAGTGGGAGGCGGTGCGGTGCCGGCCGCAGCGCAACGCCTACCACCGCTTCACCGTGGACCGGCACCTCTGCGAGGCGGCGGCGGAGGCGGCTCGCCTGGCCGGTGACGTCCGCCGTCCGGACCTCCTGCTGGTCGGCGCCCTGCTCCACGACATCGGCAAGGGCTTCCCGGGCGACCACACCGACGTCGGCATGGAGGTCGTCGAGCGCATCGGGCCCCGCCTGGGGTTCCCTCCCGACGATGTCCGCACCCTGGTGAACCTGGTCCGGCACCATCTCCTGCTCCCCGACGTCGCCACCCGGCGCGACCTCTCCGACGAGGCGACCATCAGTTACGTGGCCGAGCAGGTCGGCGACCACGGCACGCTGGAGCTACTGGCCGCCCTCACCGAGGCCGACTCCCTGGCCACCGGTCCGGCCGCCTGGGGGCCGTGGAAGGCGGGACTGGTGCGGGAGCTGGTGGCGCGCACCGCTCCGGTCCTCCGGGGCGAACCCGTCCGGGTCGCGCCCGAGCCCCTCCCCGACGGCGCCGCCGAACTGATCGCCCGGGCCAAGGCGGGCGCCGGCGCCCGGGGTAGCGGGGGTGTCCCCCGTGGAGACGGCCCAAAGGACAGCCCGGCGTCGTTGGTGGTGGAAGCGGACGGCCCGATGGTCACGCTGGTCGCCCCCGACCGCCCCGGCCTGTTCTACCGGGTGGCGGGGACCTTCGCCCTCCACGGGCTCGACATCATCTCGGCCCGGGCCTGGACCAGCGAAGAGGGCCTCGCCGTCGAGCGGTTCCGGGTCCAGTGCCTGTTCGGCCGGTCGCCGGACTGGGCCGAGGTGGAGTCCGACCTCGAGCGGGCGCTGTCGGGCCGCCTGTCGCTCGAGGCCCGCCTGGCCGACCGGGCCCGCGACTACTCGGCCGCCCCCCGGCCCCCGTCCGCCGCGCCGGCCCGGATCGAGGTCACCGTCGACAACGAAGCTTCCGACTCCGCCACCGTGGTGGAGGTGAGGGCGCCGGATCAGATCGGCACCCTCTACCGCATCACCCGGGCGCTGGCCGAGCTCGACCTCAACGTCCTCCTGGCCCGGGTGACGACGCTGGGCCACGAGGTGATGGACGCCTTCTACGTCGTCGGCGCCGACGGGGCCAAGCTCACCGACGACGAGCACATCTCCGAGGTGGTCCGGGCGGTCACCGCCCACCTCAAGCAGCGGTTCAGCTGACGGTCAGCGCTTGCGGCGGCGGAGCCATACGCCGAGGCCGGCCACCAGCGCGGCGGCCGGGACGCCGCCGATCGACACCCAGCCCATCGTCCGGCGCCGGCCGGGGGTCAGCGTCAGGCGGCGCAGGTCGCTGCGCACCCCGCCCACCGCCACCAGATCCTCCTCCCCCGCCAGCCAGTTCAAGCCGTTGGCCAGCATCCGGCGGTTCCCGAGGAGGTCGATGAAGGCGTTGGCGGCCCACTCCACGTCGGCGTACACCAACAGGCGCGTCCGGGCGATGCTCGGTCCGCCGCTTTCGAGCCGGGTCTCGCCCGTTTCCTGGACCTCGGACCGGTCGGCGGCCCCGCCGAGCACGACCGGCCCGCCCCGGTCGCCGCCGTTGGGGTCGTAGTGGGCCACGGTCGGGTCGAGCTCGAGCCAGGAGGCCTCGCTCGACCGGAGGACCGGAGTGACATTCAAGCCGCGGTCGTCGCTGGCCACGGTGGTGAGCCCCCCGGCCGTCACCAGCTGGGCGCTGCTCACGTCCGCCGACACCGGGTGGGCGCTCGGGAAGTCGTTGACGACGAGGGAGGTCGGGTCGCCGGCCTCGGCCCGGTCGGGGTCGACCACCAGGCCGGGCAGGAAGCGCAGGCCCCAGCGGTTGGTGAGGGGATCGAGGTTCGGACCGTTGGGCTCCCGCAGGATGAGCATGTCGCCGCGGCCGGCCAGGAACTGGTTGACGGTGTCCACTTCCGCCGGCAGCAGCTCGCTGGTCGGGCCGACCAGAGCCAGGATGGTGCACTCGGGCGGGATCTGCTTGGCCACGGTCAGATCGAGCCGCCTGGTCTCGACCCCGTTCGCCTCCATGGTGGTGCGGGCGAACTGGAAGCCGTCCGGCGAGGAACTGTCGAGCTCGCGCTCGCCGTGCCCGGCCAGCGAGCACACGGTCTGGGGTCGGCCCCGGGCCAGCCGCTGCAGCGCGCTGGTGATCAACCCCTCCACCAGCGGAGCCACGATCTCCTTGCGCTCCCCGACCTGCACGACGATCTGGCCGTCGTCGGAGGCGCCGAGCTGCAACGCTTCGCCCTGGAACTTGGCGAAGTCGATCACCCGGGTCTTGATCCGCCCATTGGCGCGATGGAACGCCCCCAGGAGCAGGCGGGCGTCGCGCTCCTCGGCCGTCCCTTCGGGAGCGAAGGCGGTGATCCGGGCCTCGGTCCGGACGTTGCGCAGCACCTCCCGGGACTGGCTCGAGAGCGTGAACCGCCCCGTGGCGGTGAGGTCGACCCGGGCGGAAGCGGGCACCGGGACGAGATTGAGGGCCACGGCGCCGATCAGGGCCACCACGGGCACGACGAGGGGCTGGAGGCGCGCCCGGGACAGCGGCCCGGGCACCCGCCGGCGAAAGCCCTGCCAACCGGCCGCGATCACCAGGGCGGCGGACGTGCCGGAAATGAAGTAGAGGACGTCCTCCAGGCTGGGCGCCCCCCGGGCGAAGCCCTCCAGATGGGGCTGGAAGGACAACCCCCGGAAGGCCGGGATGCTGGTGGCCAGCTGGCCGCACACGAGCAGGGTGAAGGCGCCGAGCCCGGCCGCCACCGCCGTGGGCGTCAGGGCACTGGCCATGGTACCCACCGCGCAGAACAGCGCCACGAGAAGCCCGGCCCCGAGATAGGAGGCGATCAGCGGGGGCCAGTCCGGGTCGCCGTAGGCGGCCAGGAACAGGGCGTAGACGAAGGTGGGCACCAGCAGGAGCAGGAAGAGGCCGGTGGCCGCCAGCCATTTGCCCACCACCAGGGCGCCGGGACCGACGGGCCGGACCAGCAGGATGTCGAGGTGGCGGCTCCGCCACTCCTCGGCCACCAGGCGGCTGGTCACGATGGGTACGGTGACGAGGAGGACGAAGGCGAGGTTGGGGAACCAGAAGCGCAACGACGCTTCCCGGGCGCCGTCCGCCACCACGTAGAAGATCGTCCCGGTGAGGGCGAGGAAGGCGGCGGCGACGCCGTAGGTCCAGGGCACGACGAGGTAGGCCCGGAGCTCCCGGCGGGCCACCTGGGCGGCACCCCGCAGCGGCGACCAGTTTCCTGTGTGGGGGCCGAGCCGGGGACCGCTCACAGGCTCGTCCCGGTGACTGCGGCCAGGAAGGCCCGCTCGAGGTCGTCGGGGGCCGGGCCGAGTTCCCGGAGCCGCCAGCCCCGGCTGCACACCTCGGCGGCGATGGCCTCGGCCACGGCCGGTGAGGAGACGGCGCACAGCCCGTCCTCTTCCACCGTCTCGACGCCGGGCACGGCGAGGAGAGCCGAACGCACGGCGTCGGGCGAGGCCCCGCCGACCGTCACGCGCAGGCGCGTCCCGCCGGCTGTACCACTGGCTGGCCGGAGCGGCCGGTCGAGGGCGATCCGGCCCCCGTCGATGACCACGACGCGGTCGCACACGGCCTGGGCTTCGGCCAGCAAATGAGTGGAGAACACGATGGCCGCGTTGCGCTTCAGGTCGGCGAGGAGGGTGCGCAGGGCCACCATCTGGCGGGGGTCGAGCCCCTCGGAGGGCTCGTCGAGCAGGAGGACGTCCGGGCTGTGGACGATGGCGCCGGCCAGGGCCACCCGCTGGCGCTGCCCTTTCGAGAGACGGCCGATCAGCCGGCCGGACAGTTCGCCGGCGCCGACCCGCTCCAGCGTCCGGGCCGCCGCCGGCTTGCGCTGGCCGCGGCCTAGCCCCGAAAGGCCGGCCAGGTAGGTCACGTACTGGAGGGCGGTGTCGTCGGCGTAGAGGGGTGGGTCTTCCGGCAGGTACCCGATGCGGGCCCGGGCCTCCGCCGAGAGGGCGGGGTCGGCGCCTTCGATCTGCACCGTCCCGGCCTGGCCCGGCAGCAGGCCGGCCAGCCGGCGCAGCAGCGTGGTCTTCCCCGCGCCGTTCGGCCCGAGCAGCCCGAGGATCTCGTTGCGGGCCAGATCGAGGTCCACTTCCGAGACAGCCGTTCGGGGGCCGTACCGGATGACGAGTCCCCGCGCTTCGAGCATTGCTCGGGGAGTCTACGGAGCAGTCACGCTTCGTCCAGGTCGGACAACTCGCGCCGCCAGCGCCCGCCCGGCCCCCGCCGGGCTTCCCACTCGACGGGAAGGTCGGCCACCGCCACCACCTCGGGATGGTGCTCCACCACATGGCCGAGATGGACGAAAGCGACGTCGGTGAGGTCCGGATCGCCGTCGAGGAACTGCCACTCCCCCTCGTCGTCGTGGACCACGACCATGACCGGCGCGCCCTCGAAGGCGACGCCCCGGGTGGTCAGGGCCACCGTCTCGGGCGGGTCGGGAAAGGGCCAGCTGGCCGGGGCGGCGACGAGCGTGCTCCACTCGGGCTGCCCCTCGAGGCGGTCCCACAGCCGGGGCTGGGCGCCAGTATCGGCGGCGGTATCGGCGGCCAGCCAGTAGAGCTGGACCACCGGCACCGTCTGCCCCCGGTGAAACTCCAGCAACTCGGGGAAGAGCTGGAGGTGCCAGCTGGCCAACGACGGCCGGACGATGACGGGCAGGTCGCCCAGCACGTCGTCCTCCTGCTGGTCCGGCCGCACCATCCGCCCTTCCGCCACCTGGGCGGCGGCGTCCTCCAGCCGGCGGACGGCCTCGGCGGGCTCGAGGCCGAAGATGACCAGTTCCGGGCTTCCGAAGGAGTGCCACAGCCCGACCGTGTAGGCGTAGGGCGGCTCGTCCACGCCGACGACGTGGAACCCCTCCTCCTCGTCTCCGGCGAGGCACAGGACACAGTGGCATTCCCGCAACACCCCAGTACTACCGCCGGTACCGAAAAATCGCGCACCTGGGCCATTCTCCAAGGAACGCGCCGGAGAGTTGTGCGACTCCCTCAACCGATCGCGGCCAGGCCTGGCTACCCTGTCCGGGCATGACGAGCCTCGAAGGCCGGCAGGGTGATCTGCTGCACGCCCCGCTCGCCGAGCTGACGGCCGAAGCGGCCAAATGGCGGGACGCAGCCCACGGCGACCGCATGACGTTCTCCCCCAAGGTCTTCATCCCGCTCACGATGCTCTGCCGGGACCGCTGCGGCTACTGCACGTTCGCCAAGCCGCCGGCCCGACTCGAGTCGCCCTACCTGGAGATCGACGACGTGCTGGCCATCGCCCGGGCCGGCCAGGCGGCCGGCTGCCACGAGGCTCTGTTCACGCTGGGCGAGGCGCCCGAGGAGCGCTACCCGGCGGCGGCCGAGTGGCTGGCGGCCCACGGCTACACCTCGACCGTCGACTACCTCGTGGCCGCCGCCGGAGCTGTCCTCACCGAGACCGGCCTGCTCCCCCACGCCAACGCCGGTGCTCTCCCCCGGGACGAGCTGGAGCGGCTGCGGGCGGTGTGCCCCTCGCAGGGAATGATGCTGGAGACCCTGGCCGCCCGCCTGAGCGAGCCGGGCGGCGCCCACCACCGGGCGCCGGACAAGACCCCCGAGCGACGCCTGGCCACCCTGGAGGCGGCCGGCCTCGCCCGCGTCCCGTTCACCACCGGGCTCCTCGTCGGCATCGGCGAGACCCGGGAGGAGCGCCTGGAGACGCTGCTCGCCATCCGGGCCAGCCACGAGCGTCACGGGCACGTCCAGGAAGTCATCGTGCAGAACTTCCTGCCGAAGCCGGGCACGGGGATGCACAACCACCCGCCCTGCCCGGAAGACGAGTTCCTCTGGACCGTGGCGGTCGCCCGCCTGCTCCTGGGTCCGGCCCTGCATCTACAGGCCCCGCCCAACCTCTCGAGCCCCGAGAACCTCCACAAGCTCATCGCCGCCGGCATCGACGACTGGGGCGGCGTGTCGCCCCTCACGCCCGACCACGTCAACCCCGAACGCCCCTGGCCCGCGCTGGAACTCCTCCGGGAGGCCACCGAAGCGATGGGCAAGGTGCTGGCCCCCCGCCTCACCGTGTACCCCGAGTACGCCGTCCGCGCCGACGAATGGCTCCACGCCGACGTCCGGTTCCCGGTGCTGTGCGCCCAGGACGGCGAAGCCCTGGCCCGCGAGCACGCCTGGTCGGCGGGCGGGACGACTGAACCCCCAACCATCATCCCGGCGCGCGGCCGCGCCCGGGCCGGCGGCCCGGTGGCCGAGGTGCTCGAGGGGGTCGCCCTCGGTCAGCCGGTGGGCGTGGACGAGATCGTCACCCTCCTCGGTGCCCGCGGCCCCGAACTGGCCGCCGTGGCCGAGGTGGCCGACCAGCTGCGCCGGGACACGGTCGGCGACGTCGTGACCTTCGTGCGCAACCGCAACATCAACTACACGAACGTGTGCACGTTCAAGTGCAAGTTCTGCGCCTTCTCCAAGGGCCCGCTCTCGCTCAACCTGCGGGGCGATCCCTACCTGCTCGACTTCGAGGAGATCCAGCGGCGGGTGGTCGAAGCGGTCGACTGCGGCGCCACCGAGGTCTGCCTCCAAGGCGGCATCCACCCGAGCTTCGACGGCGACTACTACGTCAACGTGGCCAAGGCGGTGAAGTCGGTCGCGCCCCAGATCCACATCCACGGTTTCACCGCCCTGGAAGTGTTCGAGGGCGCCCGGCGCCTGTCGATGGATCTGGCCGAGTACCTGCAGCGCCTGAAGGAGGCCGGCCTGGCCACCCTCCCCGGCACCGCCGCCGAGATCCTCGACGACGAGGTGCGGGCCGTCATCTGCCCGGACAAGGTCAACACCGAGGAGTGGCTCGAGGTCCACCGGGTCGCGCATTCGATCGGGCTTCGCTCCAACGTCACGATCATGTTCGGCCACGTCGAGCGGCCCGTGCACGTGGCCCGCCACCTGGTGCGGGCCCGGTCGCTGCAGGCCGAGACGGGTGGCTTCACCGAGGTCGTGCCGCTGCCCTTCGTCCACATGGCCAGCCCCATCTTCCTGCAGCGCAAGGCCCGCCCGGGCCCGACCTTCCGCGAGACGCTCCTCATCCACTCGGTGGCCCGCATCGCCATGGTCGGCGCCATCGACAACATCCAGTGCTCGTGGGTGAAGATGGGTCTCGAGGGCGCCCGCCAGGCGCTCCAGGCCGGCTGCAACGACCTGGGCGGCACCCTCATGAACGAGAACATCTCCCGGGCCGCCGGAGCCGAGCACGGCCAGGGCGTCGAGGAGGACGACCTGCTCGCGGTGGTGGCCCCGCTGGGCCGGCCCCTGGAGCAGCGCACCACCCTCTACGGACGCGTCCACACCACCGGCCGCCGCCTGCCGCCGACGCCCGTCACGCTCTCCCGCCGCGCCCCCGCCGCCGCCCCCCGGTAGTAAACGACAAAAGCCGCAACGAAGGGGGCGGGGTGGTAGCCCGGTCGTGGCTCCCTTCGGTGCCGCCTTTGCCTCGCCCGGGCGAGTACCCGTTACGGGTTGTGTTACGGGTTCTGGTCGCGGGCCCTCCGGGAACCTTGACCCCCCCGGCGGGTAGCCATACGTTCCCTTCCCGCGCCACCGGCTCTTCGGCGACCGGGGCATGCGCGCCAGGATTGACGACGGAAGGAGCACGGCCTTGAGCGAGTCCGAGCAGCTCACACGGGCTTTCCGGGAGGATACGAGCGTCTTCGAACTCATGCGGCAGACCCGCACCCGCCGGGTCGGCCGCGGCTACCGCATCGACTCCGGGACGACTGAGACCCATCCCGTGACGGGCCGCGGCGTCGAGCAGGAAATCGGTCCGATGGAGTTCATCTCCGAGAAGCCCCCGCTGGCCCTCACCGAGGTGGAGGAGTCGCTCCTGTCGTGGGCCGCCTGCGGTCCCAACGGCCTCGTCGCCTGGGACATCTCGCTGGGCGGCGGGTTCCACGAACTCGTCGACCTGGCCGGCCGGACGACCCCGCACCCGGGCAACAGCCTCGCCACCGACCTGCTGGTCATCAACGACAACGGCGCCCACATCTACAACCCGGGGCTCGACCGGTCGGGCGTCATCGAGATGGCCCAGACCGGCGACGGCCAGTACGACCGGGTGCTGGAGTGGTACCGCAAGGGCAGCATGCAGATCCTCGACGAGCGCCCCGACATCGACGCCGCCCTGCGCCTGCCCGTCGCCCCCCACGCCACGCTCATGGGGCCGTACCAGCACAACATGAACAAGCCGGGCACGACCTGGTTCCTGCCCGTCACCGACAACGGCAAGCTCATGTCGGCCCTCATCAACTTCTTCGACGCGTGGGCCGTCTTCCCCATCGACGAATGGAACGGGGGCCAGCCCGCCGGCGTCGGCGAGTGGGTCGGCGAGGGCAAGCTCGAGCTGCCGGTGCCCATTTCCGCCATCGACCAGCTGGTCTTCCAGGTGGAGACCTACGTGCCCGGCATGATGGTGCAGAACATCCGGCTGGCCTGTGAGGCGCTCGGCCTCGGGCACTGGAACTACTGCGGGTTCATCCCCGAGGTGCTGCTCGGCGCCTACCCGGATCTCACCCAGGGCCTGAAGGCCACGTTCGCCGAGCCCAACCCGAAGGCGCCCATCGCCACGGGCCAGGTCAAGTGCATCGGGTGGCCGGGGATCAAGGAAGCCACCATGGTTCCCTCGCCCAAGTACCCGACGCCCAAGGCGCTCGTCGACCAGTGGTACGACGAGAAGTACGGCGACGGGGCCTGGGGCGCCGAGGGCGAGAACAACCTCATGCGCAAGGGTCAGAGCCCCTGGAAGAGCGGCGACACGGTGGAGGGGATCCTCAACCACCCGAAGGCCAAGCCCCGCCCGTGGGTGCGGGAGGCCGTCGAGGCCCACGTGCAGTACTGCGTCGACAACTACGGCCAGTTCCCGGTCACCTACAACCCGCTCCAGATGCACTTTGGCGTCGTGGTCCACCACCTCGACACCGACTTCTACGACCAGTACTACAAGGAAGGCATCCTCCACGACCGCCACCGCAACCACGAGGCCAACTGGCACTGAGGGAGACGCGACCATGGCCAGGGTGCAGGGACCGATCGAGGAGACGATCCGCCAGCGGGTGGCCGACCACCCCGACGCCACCTGGCTCAAATGGAAGGACACCGAGGTCCCGTGGCGGGACGTGCTCTCCAACGCCCAGCGGGCCGCCAACGGCCTGCTGGAGTTGGGAGTCCGTCCCGGCGAGAAGGTTGCGCTCCTGCTGCCCAACCGCCCGGAGTTCCTCTGGGCCCACCTCGGGATCATCTTCATCGGCGCGCACTCGGTGCCGGTCAACACCTCGCAGCGGGGCGCCACGCTGGCCCACATCCTCTCCGACTCCGACGCCACCTGTGCCGTCGTCCACGAGGACCTGCGCCCCGCGCTCAACTCGGTGCGGGACCTCTGTCCCCTGATGCGCAGCACCGTCGTGCTCGACGGCCAGGCGGGCGGCGGGATCGACTGGGACTTCGACCGCCTCATGGGCGGGGCCGACGCCGAACCGCAGGTCGAGCTGGACGAGCCGTCGGGCGGCATCGGCATGATGTACACGTCGGGCACCACCGGCCCGCCCAAGGGTGTCGTGGCGACGAAGTACGACACGTCGCCGCTCGGCATCGTCCTCGGGGCCCTCGGGGTCAAGGCCGGGGAGACGATGTACACGGCGCTGCCCCTGTTCCACGGCAACGCCCTCATCCTCTCGTTCCTCGGCTCGATGCTCCTCGACGCCAAGCTCGCCCTGGCCGAGAGGTTCTCCGCCTCCCGCTTCTGGGACGACTGCCGCCGTTACGGGGCCGTCGAGTTCAACACGCTGGGCGGCATGCTTTCGATCCTCTTGAAGCAGCCCGTGAGGCCAGACGACACAGCGAACCCGGTGCGGACGGTGCTGTCCGCCGCGGCCCCGCCAGACCGCTGGCGGGAGTTCGAAGCGCGCTTCGGGGTCCGCCTCGTCGAGTTCTACGGCATGGTCGACTCACCCGGGTTCCTGCTCAACGCCGAAGGCAAGGTCGGCTCCATGGGCAAGCCGATCTCCAATATCGACTTCGCCGTGGTGGACGACGACGACCGGCCGAGGCCGGCGGGTGAGGTTGGCGAGATCGTCTTCCGCCACCCGCTGGGCCAGACCACCCACTATCACAAGCTGCCCGAGGCCACCGCCGAGGCGTACCGGGGCGGCTGGTTCCACTCCGGCGACCTCGGCGTCGTCGACGAGGACGGGTGGTTCTACTACAAGGGGCGCAAGAAGGAATCGATGCGCCGATTGGGGGAGAACATCTCCACCTGGGAGATCGAGTCGGTGCTCAACCAGCACCCCGACGTCCTCGAGTGCGGCGCCCACGCGGTGCGGTCCGAACTCGGGGAGGACGAGGTGAAGGTGGTGGTGGTCCCCCAGCCGGGGGCGGAGCCGACCGCCGAGGCGCTGCTCGACTTCTGCGCCGGGAAGATGGCCCACTACGCCGTCCCCCGCTACGTCGAGTTCGTCGACGCCCTGCCCAAGACGGATACGCACCGCATCCAGTACGCCGCGCTCAAGGGGCGCGGCCTCACCCCGGAGACGTGGGATCGTGAGGCGGCTGGATACAAGGTCGAAAGGGTCTAACTGTGAGCAACGTATTTGGGCGCGACGTGTTCGTAGCCGGGGCCGGTATGACGGCCTTCGGGAAGTTCGACCGTTCTATCCGCTCGCTGGCCGAGGAGGCCACCGCCGACGCGCTGGCCGACGCCGGCGCCGCCCCCGGCGACGTGGAGATGGCCTTCTTCTCCAACGCCGTCGCCGGGATCCTCACCGGCCAGGAGATGATCCGGGGCCAGGTGGCCCTGCGCCACACCGGGATCCTCGGTGTGCCCATCGTCAACGTGGAGAACGCCTGCGCCTCGGGGTCGTCGGCCTTCTACCTGGCCTGGATGGCGGTGGCGTCGGGCGCCGTCGAGGTCGCCCTGGCCATCGGCTCGGAGAAGCTCACGCACCCGGACAAGATGCGCAGCTTCGCCGCCATCGGCACCGCCGTCGACCTCGACAGCCTCGGCCCGGCGGGCAAGGCCGCGCTCAACCGCATGCTGCTGGCGGCCATGCCCGACTCCGGTTCCCCGCTCCCGGCCGTTGGCCCGGAGGTGGAGCCCGGGGTGCGGGGTGTCCCCGCAGGTGGCGGCAAGTCGCCCTTCATGGACATCTACGCGGCCATGACCCGCCAGTACATGGAACGGAGCGGAGCGACGGTCGAGGACTTCGCCCGTGTCGCCGTCAAGAACCAGGGCAACGGCCTGCTCAACCCGAAGGCCCAGTACGGCGCCGAGTTGACCGTCGAGGACGTACTGGCCAGCCGGGAGATCTCCCCGCCGCTCACGCTGCTCATGTGCTCGCCCATCGGCGACGGATCGGCCGCCATCGTGCTCGCCTCCGAGGACGCCGTACGGCGACTGGGCTCGGACGCGGTCCGGGTGCGGTCGACCGTGCTGGTGTCGGGCCGGGACCGCACCCCGGACCAGGAGGGCGCCGTCGAGCGGGCCGTGCGCGGGGCCTACGAAGTCGCCGGCGTCGGCCCCGAGGATCTCGACGTGTGCGAGGTCCACGACGCCGCCGCTCCCGCCGAGCTCATGATCTACGAGGACCTCGGGTTGTGCTCTCCGGGCGACGGGCCGAAGCTCCTGCAGTCCGGGGAGACCGCGCTCGGGGGGCGGGTGCCCGTCAACCCCAGCGGCGGATTGCTGTCCAAGGGTCACCCGATCGGGGCCACCGGCTGCGCCCAATTGGTGGAGCTGACCGACCAGCTGAGGGGTCGGTGCGGCGCCCGCCAAGTGGAGGGCGCCCGGGTGGCGCTGGCCGAGAACGGCGGCGGCTTCTTAGGTTCGGATCCGGCCGCCATCGTCATCACTGTCCTGTCGAAGTAAAAGGAGACACCACCATGGAGTTCAAGCAGGTCCTCGGCAATCGGCGCAGCATCCGCTACTTCGAACCGGACAAGCCCGTCGAGAAGGAGAAGATCCAGGCCATGCTGGAGGCCGCCAACCGGGCCTCCCGCTCCGGCAACATCGACTACTGGAAGGCCCTCGTCGTCTACCGCGACGAACTCGACGCCGAGACGCTCGACGGCCTGCGGGTGCCGACCACCACCGCCGACCTCGACCTCGCCCCCGTCCAGATCTACTGGTTCGCCGACCTCTCCTACGCCGACCCCGACAACTTCAAGCGCAACCTGCGCGAGCTCGTCAACGTGGGGGCGCTCAACCCCAGCCACGGCTGGTCCGAGGCCTACATCGACGAGACGGTGGTCGGCCAGCTCGTCGGCCCGATGCTGTCGGACCCCCAGATCGTCGGCTGGATGGGCACGATCGAGACCGGCCTGGCCATCTCCTCGGCGATGCTGACGGCCGTCGACGAGGGCCTCGGCGTCTGCCTCCACGCCGTCAACATGGAGACGGCCAAGGCGACGTTCAAGTTCCCCGACCACTGGGTGCCGTGCTGGACGCTCCTCGTCGGCTACCCGGCCGAGGACCCGCAGACGAAGGGCCAGCGCCCCCGCCGGCCGATCTCGACCATGGCCTACCTCAACAACCTCGACACCCCGTGGGAGGAGATCCCCGAGGTCACCGACCGCCTGAAGCGCGAGGGCCTGATCCAGGACCCGGTCGACGTCGCCGCCCGGTCCGAGGAGGTGCGCCAGCTCGCCCGGCGTTTCGGTCTGCCGGAATGACAGGCGACGAGGTTGCGGCGGCACGGACCGTCCAGCGCTGGTTCGTGGCTGGCCGGTTCGAGAACGACCCGGAGGAGGAGAAGCAGGCCCGCCTGCAGCTGCTGGCCGACTTCTGCGACCACCGGGGCCAGTCACCCGACGAACTCGTGGAGGGCCTCCTCCGCACCACGAAGTCGGGCGACACCGCGATCTCGGGCAAGCGCAGGAACGAAACGAACTCGAGCATCGACGAGTTCGTGGACAAAAGCGGTCTGACCGGCAAAGATGCCGTCGTCACCGGGAACCAGCTCCGGAGTTTTCTCGTCCACAATGGGATCTTCATCCAGGGACGGATCTGGCGGGGCTGAGTGTTTCCAGCGGGGTTCGGGCGAACGAGGGGGCGTCCGGGCCCCGTTTGACGTCTCGCCGGGGTTCGGGGTGTCCCCGATGAGAAAGGAGACAGGGATCAGATGCAGAACGACGTCACGCGTCAGTGGAGTTTCCTCACGCCGTTCGTGCCCGGCGAGGTGCTCGCGGCCCAAGCGAAGCAGATCGAGTCGCTCGGTCTGGCCGGGATCTTCGTGCCCGAGATCTACAGCTCGCCCTTCATGGGGCTGGGTTTCCTGGCCGCCGTGACGGAGCGCGTCCAGCTGGCCAGCGGCATCCAGATCGCCTTCACCGAGAGCCCCTTCGAGATCGCCATGAACGCCATGGACCTCGACCGGGTGAGCGGCGGGCGCTTCACGCTGGGCCTGGGCACGTCGGTCGAGTCCTGGGTGTCGGGCTTCCACGGGATCGCCAACTACGGCAAGCCGGTGGAGCACCTGCGGGAGACGATCGAGATCATCCGGCTGGTCATCGAGAAGAGCCACATCCCCGGCGGGCTGAGCAAGTACGAGGGCAGGTACAACCAGCACGACTGGAGCATCTTCCTCGGTGCCTTCGCCCCGCCGGTGCGGGACAAGATCCCGATCTGGGTGGCGGCCAACCAGAAGGGCCTCACCCGCCTGGCCGGCGAGGTGGCGGACGGGTTCATCGACCACCCGGTCCACGGTCCCCGTTGGGCGCTGAACCAGGGTTCCGACGCCCTGAAACAGGGTCTGGCCAAGGCCGGGCGGGACCGCAAGGACATCCACTGGAGCGCCTGGTTCTGGGTGGCGGTCAACAACGACCGGGCCGAGGCGATCAACGACGCCAAAGCCACCGTTGCCTTCTACGCCGGCATCAAGCAGTACGAGCCGATGTTCACCGAGATGGGATTCGGCCAGGAGGCCCGGGCCTGTTCCGACGCCCTGGAGCGCGGCGACATGGCCGGCTGGGTCGGTGCCATCACCGACGAGATGGCCGAGACCTTCGTCATCCTCGGGTCGGCCGACGAGTGCCGCAAGCGGGTCGCCGAGGTCTGGGAAGTCGCCGACTCGTTCTGCCTGGTCCCGCCCATCGGCGGCCTGCCCCCGGAGAAGATCATGTACTACATCGGGGGCATCG
>CAZCVW010000046.1:11878-14506 GCA_964502185.1 uncultured Burkholderiales bacterium | reverse complement strand
GGTCTCAGACGCAGGACGTGCAGAGGCCGCGGAAGACGACCTCGACGTCGTTCAGGGTGAAGCCGTTGCGCTCGTCCGGCGAAAGTTCCACGCCGCCGAGGCCATCCGGGTGCACGTCGAGGATCAGGCCGCAGCCGTCGCACACCAGATGGTGGTGGGCCCGGTGGATGTTCGGGTCATAGCGGGCGGAGCCGCCCGCGACCCGTACCTCGGCCACCTCGCCCCGGGCCGCCAGTTCGTTCAGGGTGTTGTAGACGGTCGCCAGGGAGATCTCGGGTACGACGGCGCGGGCCCGAACGTGCACCTCTTCGGCGGTGAGATGCACCTGCTCTCCGACGAGCGCGACGGCTACGGCGCGCCGCTGGGGCGTGATCCGCCACCCCTGGTGCTCGAGCCTCTCCAGCAGGTCCATCGCATCAGTTTACGTGTACCTCGCCGATACCATCGTTCCCGTGAAGCCCTACCGCACCGAGTTGACCCCACTCCACTTCCTGCAGCGCAGCGCGGCCGTGTTCCCCGACCGGGTCGCGGTCGTCCACGGCGAGCGCCGCTACCCCTACGCCGAGCTGGCCCGCAGGGTGCAGCGCCTCGCCCGCGGCCTGCTCTCCGCCGGCCTCCAGCGGGGCGACCGGGTGGCCTTCCTCTCGCCCAACACGCCGGCGATGCTGGAAGCGCACTACGGCGTTCCGGCGGCGGGGGGAGTCCTGGTGGCCGTCAACACCCGGCTCAACTCCGAGGAGATCGGCTACATCCTCGGGAACTCGGGCGCCCGCTTCCTGTTCGTCGACGCCGAGCTGGCGCCACTGGTCGAGCCCCTCGAGGACATCACCTCGCCGCTGACCGTCGTCCGCATCGACGACACCGGAGCGCCCGGAGACCCCTACGAGGACTTCCTCGCCGCCGCATCGGGCGAGCCGGTGCCCGACTGGCTGGACGACGAAGAGGAGACGATCTCCATCAACTACACGTCCGGTACCACCGGGCGGCCGAAGGGCGTCATGTACACGCACCGGGGTGCGTACCTCAACGCTCTCGGCGAGGTCATCACCACGTCGATGAACTTCGAGACGGTGTATCTCTGGACCCTGCCGATGTTCCACTGCAACGGCTGGTGCTTCACCTGGGCGGTCACCGCCGTGGCCGGTCGGCACGTGTGCCTCCGCAAGGTGGAGCCGGCGCGCGTCTGGGAGCTCCTCGCCGCCGAAGGGGTCACGCACTACAACGGGGCCCCGACCGTCCACATCGGCGTGGTCAACCACGAGAGTGCCCGGCGTCTCGACCAGCCGGTCACCGTGACCGTGGCCGGCGCGCCACCCTCGCCGACGTTGCTAGGCCAGCTCGACGCGCTCAACTTCCGGCCGGTCCACGTGTACGGGCTCACCGAGACCTACGGGCCCCACACCGTGTGCGACCGGCACGACGGTTGGGACGAGCTTCCGGCCGGGGAACGGGCCGACCTGCTGTCCCGGCAGGGGCAGGCCTACGTGATCGCCGACCCCGTGCGGGTGGTCGACGAGCAGATGGCGGACGTCCCCCGGGACGGGCGGACGCTGGGCGAAGTCGCCATGCGGGGCAACAACGTGATGAAGGGATACTTCGCCCAACCGGAGGCCACCGAGGAAGCCTTCCGGGGCGGGTGGTTCCACTCCGGCGACATCGGCGTGATGCACCCGGACGGCGCCATCGAGCTGCGGGACCGCAAGAAGGACATCATCATCTCGGGCGGCGAGAACATCTCGACCATCGAAGTGGAGCAGGCGGTGGCCCGCCACCCGGCGGTGCTCGAGTGCGCGGTGGTGGCGATCCCGGACGAGCGCTGGGGAGAACGCCCCAAGGCCTTTGTGACCCTGAAGCCCGGCGGGTCAGCCACGGAGGACGAGATCATCGCCTTCTGCCGCGAGCACCTGGCCCACTTCAAGTGTCCGGTGGGAGTGGAGTTCGGCGAGCTCCCGAAGACCTCCACCGGCAAGGTCCAGAAATTCGTGCTGCGCGACGAAGAGTGGGGCGGCCGGGACAAGCGTGTGAACTGACGGCGTCGCCGAGCGGGCTAGGGGTTGGTCCCCGCCTCGCTCTCCTTCGGGAGCCGGATCTCGTTGGGCTCGCTCCCGTCGAGGCCCAGCACCTCGCCCAGCACCGTGCGGAACTCAGGAGTTCCCGCCGAGTCGCCGTGGTCCGGAATCTGGACCTCGGCGGCCACTTCGACGCCGTCGGTCAGGCTCTGCACCAGGGAGACCAGCTCCCCGAGCAGTTGGTGAACGTCCACCAGGCTGGACCCGATGCCGCGGAGGTCATGGTTGACCCGGGCCCGGTCGATTCGAGCCTGCGCCTGCATGCGTTCGGCCGACGCGTCGGCGCAGGCCAGGATCGAAGCGGCTTCTTCTCCGAGCGCTCGGAGCAGCGTTGTCCGATCGACAGCACCGGCCGCCGCAGCCGGTGCCTTTTGGCTCCGGACTTCGGCCAGGTCGGCCTCCAGCTGCGTGAGCCGGGCGTCCCGCTCGGCGATCTGAGCGGCGACGCTGGCCAGAAAGGCCTGCACTTCTTCTCGCACGTAGCCCCGCATGACGACGGGGAACTCCTTGTTGGCGATTTCCTCAGCCCTCACCGTCGTCCTTCCTCCCAGGCTTGCGT
>CAZCVW010000046.1:0-11778 GCA_964502185.1 uncultured Burkholderiales bacterium | reverse complement strand
GTTGCGCCCCGCCTGAGCGGTACATTTCCCGGCCATGAGGGTGGTCGTCGACTTCGATCGTTGTCAGAGCAACGCCGTGTGCATGGAAGTTGCGCCGGAGGTCTTCGAGGTGAGGGACGACAACTTCCTCTACATCCTCGACGAGACCCCCGGCGAGGAGCTTCGCCCCAAGGTGGAACTGGCGGTCCGCCGGTGCCCCACGCAGGCGATCTCCATCCAGGAAACGTGAGTTCCGCCCGAACCCAACGGCGACAACCAGCCCGGGTGGTCGTCGTCGGCGCGTCGCTGGCCGGGCTGGCCGCCTGCGAAGCGTTGCGGGACGGGGGCTACGAAGGCGAAGTGGTCGCCGTCGGCGCCGAGGCCAGCCTGCCCTACGACCGCCCGCCGCTGTCCAAGCAGGTGCTCCAGGGCACGTGGGATCCGGACCAGGCCAACCTGCGGGACACCGAGACCTACGAGCGCCTCGCCATCGACTGGCGCTTGGGGCGGCGGGCGGCGGCGCTCGACATCGCGGCGGCGTCCGTCGTCCTCGACGACGGGGAGCCGCTGCGCTACGACGGCCTCGTCATCGCCACCGGGGCCACGCCCCGCTGGCTGCCGGGGACGCCCGATCTCGCCGGCATCCACGTGCTGCGCACCCTCGAGGACTGCCTGGCCATCCGCAAGGACTTTGAAGGGGCGTCGAGCCTTTGCGTCGTCGGCGCCGGCTTCATCGGCGCCGAAGTGGCGGCGTCGGCCCGCACGCTGGGGCTCAGCGTCACCGTCCTCGAGGCGCTCCCGGCGCCCCTCAGCCGGGTGCTGCCGTCCCCGATGGGAGAGGCTTGCGCCGCCCTGCACCGTGACCACGGGGTGTCGGTCCGCACCGGTGTCGGGGTCGAGGGTTTCGACGGTGCCGGCCGGGTGGAGCGGGTGCGGCTTTCCGACGGGAGCTGGGTGGAAGCCGACGTCGTCGTCGTGGGCGTCGGCGTCATCCCCGAGGTCGGTTGGTTGGAGTCCTCCGGGCTCGAGTTGAACAACGGGGTCGTCTGCGACGAGACGTGCGCCACCGCCGCTCCGGGAGTGGTCGCCGCCGGTGACATCGCCCGCTGGCCGAACCGCCTCTTCGGCGAGGAGATGCGCATCGAGCACTGGAGCAACGCCGTCGAGCAGGGTGCAGCGGCGGCCAAGCGCCTGCTCGCCGGCCCCGAGGACGCCGTCCCCTTCGCTCCCGTCCCGTACTTCTGGTCCGACCAGTACGACACCAAGATCCAGTTCGTGGGGCGCTGTGCCCCCGACGACGAGGTCTTCATCGCCGAGGGCTCCCTCGAGGAGCGCAAGTTCGTCGCCCTCTTCGGCCGCCACGGCCGCCTGTGGGGCGCCCTCGCTTTCAACCGCCCCCGGCCCCTCATGGGCTACCGGAGGATGCTGGCCAACGCGGCGACCTGGGACGAGGCGCTCGCCCAGGCCCGCTCCTGACCGGCGGTCCCACTGGTCGGCCAACCTCGAGACGCCCGGTACGCACCGTCTCCCGGCAGCCCCTACGTTGGGCGACTGTGGATGCCGGGCAGCGCTTCGCCGATCTTGTGGCCGGCCCCGAAGAGGCGATCCCCCTCGACGAGGCCGCCCTGCTCATCGCCGCCCACGCCGATCCGACGCTGGACGTGGCCGCCGAACTGGGCCGGATCGGCGACCTCGCCGCCGGGGTCCCCGAACCGACGCTGGACGGCCTGCTGACCCACCTCTTCGCCGACCTGGGATTCACCGGCAACACCGAGGCCTACAGCGATCCGAGGAACTCCTATCTCGACCAGGTGATGACCCGGCGCGTCGGGATCCCCATCTCCCTGTCGGTGCTGGCCATGGAGGTGGCCCGGCGCCTCGGCGTCCCGCTGGCCGGGGTCGGCATGCCCGGCCACTTCCTGGTCCGTCACCTCGGTGAGCCCCCCGTGTTCATCGATCCCTTCGGTGGCGGGAGGCTCCTCGACGTGGCCGAGTGCGAGGCGATCTTCCGCCGGATCGGCGGCTCCGGGGAGTTCCACGCCCATTACCTCGAACCGGTGGGCGCCCGGGCGATCCTGGGCCGCATGTTGTCGAACCTCCGGGCCACCTTCCTGCGGACGGAGCTGCGCTCGGCGACGTGGGTGATGACGCTCCACCTGTCCATCCCGGGGATCGACCCCGGGGAGCGCGGAGCGTTGGCCCGCGCCCTGGGTTCGCTCGGGCACTTCGCCGTGGCCGGGACCGCCCTGGAGCGCCTGGCCGAATCGCTTCCCCCGGAAGAGGCCGCCAAGGTCAAGGCCGAAGGCCAGGCCTTCCGCTCCCGGGCGAACTAGCGGCTCAACCGATCTCGGCCTGCACCGTGGCGTCGTCTTCGCGGACCTTGTCGCCGAGGGACTCGCGGAACTTCTCCATCCGTTCGGCCAGGGCCGGGTCGGAGAGGGCCATGATCCGCACGGCGAGCAGCCCGGCGTTGCGGGCCCCGCCGATCGACACGGTGGCCACCGGAATCCCGGCCGGCATCTGGACGATGGACAGAAGCGAGTCCAACCCGTCCAGCTGGCCGAGCGGCACCGGCACTCCGATCACAGGAAGGGGAGTACAGGCGGCCAGCACACCGGGGAGGTGGGCCGCCCCACCCGCCCCGGCGATGATCACCTGCAGGCCGCGCCCGGCCGCCTCGCGAGCGTAGGCCAGGGCGGCGTCGGGCGTGCGGTGGGCCGAGATGACCCGCGCCTCGCGTCCGACCCCCAGTTCCTCCAGCACATCGGCAGCCGGCCGCATGACCTCGAGGTCGGAGGCGCTGCCCATGACGATTCCAACTCGGACGCGAGTCATGGCACGGAACCTATACGAGCCCGTCTGGGAGTATCTGCTCGTGACTGTTCCGGAAGATCGTCCCCTCGTCCAGGTCGACCACCACACCGGGGATCTACCGGCAACGCCCCAGCGGGACCGGACGATCCCGGCCGATCGCTGGGTCGAGGCGCCGCCCGAGCTGCGGGCGCTCGGGGCCGACATCGGCGAGCCGGTGGTCGCCTACAAGCGCCGTATCGGGCGGTGGCTGCTGTGGCGGGCCGGCCCGGCCGTCAAGGCCGACGCCCGCTACATGGCGCTGGCTGCCGACGACCTTTCCGAGCAGTACACGTTCCGCCTGTTCGCCGACGGTTCCGGCGAGGGCGACGGGCCGGACGGGGTCCGCCACACCCGCTTTCGGGCCTGGAAAGAGGCTCTGCGGGACTGCGGTAGCCTCGCTCCGTGAACGCAGAGCAGGCACGAGAACGGATCATCGGGGAGCGGGAGCGGCTCGCCGCGCTCGTCCGGGAGCGGGAAGCCGAGGGGCTCGGTACGGAGACCGAGGCGGGGCAGCTGTCGGAACTCTCCTCCTACGACCAGCACCCGGCCGACCTCGGCACCGAGACCTTCGAGCGGGAGAAGGACTTCTCCCTTCTCGAACAGCTCGAAGCCGAGATCGAGGAGCTGGATCGGGCGCTGAGCAAGCTCGAGGAAGGTAGCTACGGCATCTGCGAGGCCTGTGGCAAAGAGATCCCACCCGAGCGGCTCGAGGCCATGCCCGGCGCTCGCTTCTGCGTCGAAGACCAGGCGCGCCGCTAGCCATGGCCTTCGATGTCAGCGCCCTCGGGCAGTGGTCCGACGAACGGGAGTTCAAGGTCGACCAGGCCCGCGCCGCCGCCTACGCCGCCGCCACCAACGACACGAATCCGAAGCACGCCGGCGGAGAGTTGGCCCCGCCGGTCTTCGCCGCGGTGCCGGTGTGGGAGGTCATGCAGACGGTGGCGGTGACCGTCACTCCTCCCGAAGTCCTCATGGGGGTCGTGCACGGCGAGCAGGACATCCGCCAGCACCGCCCCATCGTGCCCGGCGACGTGCTCCGATCCCGCGCCGCCGCGATCGGCCTGCTGGTCCGGGGTACGGGAACCACGCTCGTGATCAAGACGGAGTCACGTGATCAGGCGGGACACCTCGTGAACGAGCAGTACTTCACGATGTTCTTCCGCGGTGTCAGCGACGGCGAGAGTGCCGGTGAGGCGCCGCCGGAGCACAAGCTCACGGCCGCCGTCAAGGCGGCCGGCCCGATCGCCGAGGCGACCTATGGGCTCGACGCCGACCAGACCTTTCGCTACGCCGAGGCCTCGGGTGACCACATGCCAATCCACCTCGACGAGAGCTTCGCCCGCTCGGTCGGGCTTCCCGGCATCATCATCCATGGCCTCTGCACGATGGCCTTCACGAGCCGGGCGGTCGTCGAAGAACTCTGTGGCGGCGACCCGTCGAGGCTGAAGCGGCTGGCCGTGCGGTTCTCCCGCCCGGTGCTGCCCGGTCAGGAGATCACGACCCGTATCTATGACGCCGGCCCTCTCTATGACGTCAGCGCAGCGCCCGGGGGTCGGGCCTACGGGTTCGAAACCGTCAACCCCGAGGGCCAGGCGGCGGTGAAGGACGGCCGAGCGGAAGTCAGCCAGCCCGAGGTGGCCGGCTGAGTCCCCGCCTGCGGCTCTTCGCCCAAGCCCGCGAAGCGGCGGGGCGGAGTGCCGACCAGTTCACGGCCGCCAGCCTCGGGGAACTGCTCGACGAAGCCTCCGCCCGTTACGGGCCTGGGTTCGAAGCTGTGCTGGCCCACTCGAAGGTGTGGATCAACGGAGACGAACCGGAGGAGGGCCGGGCGGCGGCGCTGGCGCCCGGGGACGAGGTGGCCGTCCTTCCTCCGGTCAGTGGTGGCTAGCCCTGCTTGGTCTCCCAGAAAATCTTGTCGATCTGGCCGATGAGGCCGAGGAGCGACTCGCCCTGGACGGGGTCTACCGACTTCTTCGACTCACCGGCGGCCTTGGTGGCCTTCCAGAACAGGTCGTGGAGCTCGGGGTACTTCTCCAGGTGGGGCGGCTTGAAGTAGTCGGTCCACAGCACCCACAGGTGATGCTTGACCAGGTCGGCCCGTTCTTCCTTGATGGTGAGGCAGCGCGCCTTGAAATCGGGATCGTCGGAGCCCTGGTACTTCTCCTGGACGGCCTTGACCGACTCAGCTTCGATCCGGGCCTGCGCCGGGTCGTAAACGCCGCAGGGCAGGTCACAGTGGGCGTGGGCCCGGACCGGGGGGCTCACCCGGTCGACGGTGGTGAGCAGACGGGTCAGGAGCGACATACGTGGCTTCCTCCTCGGTTTGCCGGGGTCGGGGCGGAGCTTACCCGGGCCCGGGTCCGGTGAACCAAAGCCGCCGCCGCCTGGTCCGCGCGCTGACCGCAGTGATCGCGCTCGATCTCATGCGCCGGATGGCAGGCCGCATCGAAAGGGTGGAGGTGGCGGGAGAGAGCATGCGGCCGGCTTTGTTGCCCGGCGACCGGCTTCTCGTGTTGCGGGACGGCCCGGTGCGCCCCGGGTGGGTCGTCGCTCTGACCGACCCGCGACGGCCCGACCGGGTCATGGTGAAACGGGTCGGGACGGTCTTACCCGGATCCATAACCGTGTACGGCGACAACGCCAGTGACAGCACTGATAGCCGCCACTTTGGCCCCGTGGGACGCACGGCGATACACGGGCCAGCCTTCTATCGCTACGGACCGCCGAGCCGTGTCGGAGTGGTGAAAGGGCCTTCACACGCAACGCGTTGGTAACCCTCCCGGGGTTGCGCGCGGAGCGTCGGTTCGTGGAAGTGATTACCGGCCCGATGTTGCCCGTTTGATACCCCGTTGTTATGGTCCGCCCCGTTGCCGCCTCGTGGCGGCCCTTTTTTCGAGCCATGCGCACACTTTTTCGAACTCTCATCGGGATGCTCCTTAGCCTGCTTCTGGCCGCCTCGCCGGCCGGGGCGGGCGTACCGGGCCGCGCCGAGCGTCCGCCGTCCATGTCGGAGCTCAAGCGGAAGGCCAACCAGGCCGCCGCCCGCCACGACAAGGCCCAGGCGGTGCTGGCCCGCATCCAGAACGACATCGACAAGCTGGAGCGCCAGGTGGGGCGACTGCAGGCGGGGATGGCCCCCCTCCGGGCAGCCGTCACGCGCCGGGCCGTGGTCGTGTACCAGGGCGCCCGCGGCTTCGATGCTCTGGCCGAACTGGGCAGCCAGGCCGACCCGAACGTGTCCGCCCGGGGAGCCCGGATCGTGGCCCAGGCCAGTGCACCCGACCTCGCCGCCATCGCCCGCCTCGCCGGTTCCGCCGCCCAGATCCGCGATCGGCAGGAAGAACTGGAGGGGCGGCGCAAGGAGCAGCAGACGGCCTTCGGGCAACTCGGCAGCGAGCGCCGGACGGTGGAGCTCCAGCTGGCCGCCATGGTGCGGGCCGGTCAGGAGCTGCAGTCCCGGGTCGTGGCCAAGCCGCCCCGGCCGGCCTCGGCGCGGACCAGTCGCAGCAGCCGGGAGCCGGTGGCCGCCCCCGTGGACCCGTCGTCGGTCCCCGGGACAGGCGACTTCATCTGCCCCATCCGTGGGCCCGTGGCCTTCAGCGACAGCTGGGGTGCCCCTCGCTCCGGCGGACGGCGGCACAAGGGCACCGACATGATGAGTCCCCAGGGCACGGACAACGTGGCCGTGGTGTCCGGCACGATCGAGCGGCGCAACTCGGGGGCGGGGGGCATCACCGTCTATCTGCACGGCGACGACGGCCACACGTACATGTACATGCACCTCTCCGAGGTGGTAGGCGAGAACCGGCGGGTGGCTCAGGGCGAAGTGATCGGCAAGACCGGTGCGTCGGGCAACGCCCGCGGCGGGTCGCCCCACACGCACTTCGAGCTTCACCCCGGGGACGGGGCCGCCGTCAATCCCTACCCCACCGTGGCGGCGCACTGTTGAGGGTGGCCACTGCGATGAGTGGTCAGAGGGCGGTAGCCTGAGGAAGGGCGTCAGAGCCCTGTCCCATCCGACCGTCGCCGGGAGTGCCATGCCGGAGCAACGCCGTCTCGACAAGGCGCTGGACCCTTCCTACGTCGCGGACCTCTCCGCCCGTCCCGTCGAAGAGGTTCGGGCCATGAAGACGGAGTGCGTCGAGCTCGAGACCGAACTCTCCTTCGTTCGCCGCCTGGCTCAGGGCCGCCTCGACATCCTCGAGGCCGAGCGGGAACGGCGCGATTCCGGGGGGTCGCTCGAGGACCTGGTGGCCGACCTGTCCCGCATCCTGGCCGATGACGGCCCCCGGCCCGGTCCCGCTCAGGCGCACCTGCCGCAGCAGCTCGTGCCGTCGGCGGCCATCGAATGGACACGGGGGCTCGAGCCCCTGGTCGGCGACGCCACGCTGGTGCGCCTTCCTGACCTGACCGACGACGAGCTGGCCGAGGCGCGCCAACAGCTCGGCGAGCTGGAGCGTGAGGTCTCGGGCGCCCGCCGATCCCTCCACGAGGTTCTCCACCTGATCGAGATGGAGCTCGCTCAACGGATCCAGGCGGCGACATCGTGACGAGACGCCCGTGAGTGACAGAGGCCCCGTCGCGCCGGGCGAGGGGCGCTGCGTGCTGGTGGTCGATGACGACGCTGTCCTGCGCCGGGTCGTCCGGGCCGTCCTGGAGGCCGACGGGTTCCGCGTCATCGAGGCGCCCGACGGGGAGGCGGGCCTCAGCATGGCGGCCTCCGAACGTCCGAGCGTGGTGATCCTCGACGTGATGATGCCGGGCCTCGACGGGGTCGAGGTCTGCCGCCGGATCGACCACAACGGCACCAAGGTGTTGATGCTCACCGCTCTCGGCGACGTCACCACCGAGGTCGCGTCTCTGGAGGCCGGCGCCCGGGGGTATCTGACCAAGCCCTTCTCCTCGGTCGAGCTGCTCGACCGTGTGGAGGAGCTTCTCCGGGCGTGAGCGATGTCTCCGGACCCAACGATCCGGCTTCGGTCCCGGACCCGGCCGCCGCCCTCGAGGCGCAGCTGCTCGTCTTCGCCAAGGAGCTGGGGGAGAGCTACCAGCGCGAGCGGGAGCGGCGGCTCGCCCTGGAACGGGCCCTGTCCGACCTGCGCCAGGCGTACCTCCAGACGGCCCGGTCGCTGGCCCTCGTCGTGGAGGCGAAGGACGCCACCACCGGCGCCCACATCGAGCGGTGCCGGGTGTACGGGATGGCCCTGCTGGCCGAGATCGGGCTGGCCGACGAGAACCGGGAGGCCGAGTTCGGGTTCCTGCTCCACGACGTCGGCAAGGTCGGCATCCCGGAGCGCGTGCTGAACAAGCCAGGGCCCCTGACCGCCGCCGAGTGGCGGGTCATGCGTACGCATCCCATCATCGGCTACCAGCTGATGGCCGAGATCCCGTTTCTCCGCACCGCCGCCCTGACCGTCCGGCACCATCACGAGATGTTCGACGGCACGGGGTACCCCGAGGGCCTTCGCCGGGACGGGATCCCGCTGGCCGCCCGGGTCTTCTCCGTTGTCGACGCCTTCGATGCCATGACCGCCGATCGGCCCTACCGCGCCGCCATGCCGGTCGACCGGACCGTGGCCGAAATCGAGCGCATGGCGGGAACGCAGTTCGATCCGGAGGTTGTGCGGGTATTCGCTCCGTTGTGCGAGCGGCTGGTGCCGAGCTCCGCCCGGTGATGGCCGACGCGGCGAAGCCCGGAGCGGACAACCGAGCGGACAACCGGATGCTGGACCTCGGCGGCTTCATCCGCGACCAGCGCCGCACGGCCCGCCTCTCGCTGCGCAAGCTCTCAGAGCTGGCCGGGATCTCGAACCCCTACCTGAGCCAGATCGAACGCGGGTTGCGCAAGCCGAGCGCCGAGATCCTCCAGGCCATCGCCAGGGCGTTGCGCATCTCGGCCGAGACCCTCTACGTGCGGGCCGGCATCCTCGAAGCCCGCAGCGGTGACCACGACCTGGTGGCGGAGATACTGCGCACCCCGACGCTCACCGAGCGCCAGAAGCAGGTACTGATCGAGATCTACCGCTCGTTCGCGGCCGAGGCGGAGGCGCCGCCGTTCGACGGAGCTCCGGGCCCCAACCGTTAGGATTCGTCCACATGCCGGCCCGCTCCCTCGCCATCATCAGCCTGCACACCTCCCCGCTGGCGCAGCCCGGGGTGGGGGACGGTGGTGGCATGAACGTCTACGTGCGGTCGCTCGCCTCGGCCCTGGCGAAAGCGGGCGTCAGCTGTGATGTCTTCACCCGGGCCGAGCATCCGGAGCAGCCCGCGGTGACCGTGGTGGAGCCCAACTTCCGGGTGGTGCAGGTCGAAGCCGGCCCGCTCGCTCCGGTGCCCAAGGAGGCGTTGCCCGCCCTGCTCCCGGAGTTCGCCGAGACGATGCTTTCCGGTATCCGGGCGACGGGGTCCGACTATGACGTCCTCCACGCCAACTACTGGCTGTCGGGGCAGGTGGCGCACCGGCTGAAGCACGAGCTGTCGGTGCCGATGATCACGACCTTCCACACGCTGGCCCGCGTGAAGTCCTCGGTCGGAGACGCCGACGCCGGCCGCGCCCTCGGCGAGGGGGAGATCATCCGCTGCGCCGACCTGATCCTGGCCAACACCAGGGACGAGGTTTCCCAGCTGGAGGTCCTCTACGGCGCCGACCCGGAACGGGTCGAGGTGCTGCCGCCCGGAGTCGACCACCAGCTGTTCAGCCCCGGCGACAAGCGCCGCGCCCGGGCGGCGCTGCACCTTCCGGGCGAGCGCGTCCTCCTGTTCGTGGGCCGCATTCAGCCGCTGAAGGGGCTCGATCTCGCCATCCGGAGTCTGGCTGAGATCGACGACGCGGTGCTGTGGGTGATGGGCGGGCCGAGCGGCGCGGAGGGCCCCGATGAGCTGGCCCGGTGCCAGAAGCTGGCCGCCGAGCTCGGTGTCTCCGAGCGCATCGTCCTTCAGCCGCCCGTCGAACACTCCCGCCTCGTCGACTACTACCGGGCCGCCGACGTGTGCATCGTCCCGTCCCGCACCGAGTCGTTCGGGCTCGTCGCCCTGGAGGCGGCCGCCTGCGGGACCCCGGTGGTGGCCGCGGCCGTCGGTGGCCTGCGCTCCATCGTCGAAGACGGGGTCACCGGCTTTTTGGTCGAAGGGCGCGACCCGTTGGAGTGGGCGACTTCCGTGGCGCTGCTGCTCGACGACCCCGAATTGGCCGCATCCATGGGCATCCGGGCGGCGGTCCGTTCCGGGCGCTGGTCGTGGTGCATGACGGCTGCCCGACTCCGCCGGCTGTGCAGCGACGTGGTGGAGCGGACGCCGGTCGAATGCAGCTGAATAAAGACAGTGCCGCCGAGCTGGTGGCCGCGCATCTCACCGGCCCGGTCGCCGCCCAGCCCTACGTTCAGCACGTCGAGTACGACCCCGAACTCTCCCGCTGGTACCTACGCTTCACCTGCGAGGGCCGCGACGCCTCCACCATCTACATCGACCTCGGCCAGCGCTCGTTGCGTTTCGAGCTGTACTTCCTGCCCGACCCGCCGGGTCATCACGAGGAGCTCTACCGGTGGCTCCTCCGGCGGAACCACCATGAGGTCTACGCCGCCCGGTTCTCCATCGGTTCCGACGGCGACATCTACATCGTGGGCCGCGTGCTCTACGAGCACCTGGACGAGGAGGAGCTGGACCGGGTGATCGGCGTCTGTTACGAGCTGGTCGAGACCTGGTTCCAGCCAGCTATCGCCATCGGATTTTCCCGCTCCTGAGCGGAGTTTCCCCTTGCGGCGTAAAGGGAAGCGGGATAGGTTGACCCCGCCGCAACCGACGGGTGGCGGCATGGCGAGGCCCGAGGTGCAGGAGGGCCCGTCCCGTTCGGGGAAGTGCGGGACGGATCCAATGGTTCCTCGGGCCCGCCCGCGTCCGGGCTCCGATCGAGCGATCGGTCTGGTCGTCTCGGCCATCAGCCTGACGGGTGTTCTGGGCAACGCGATGGTGGCCCCCGCCCTCCCGGACATCGCCCGCGCCCTCGACGTGAGCGACGCCGGCATCGGTCTCGTGGTGGCCGCCGCCTCTCTGCCCGGAGTGGTGGTGGCTCCCATCATCGGCGTCGCCTCCGACCGCCTCGGCCGCCGCGCCGTGGTGATCCCGTGCCTCGCCACCTTCGGCCTGGGTGGGCTGGCCGCCATGGTGGCGCCGACGTTCGCCGTGCTGCTCGCCGCCCGGCTCCTCCAGGGCTTCGGGGCGGCCGGGCTCGTCAACCTGGCCGTGGTCATCATCGGCGACCGGCACGACGATCCGGTGTCCCGGGCGGCGGCCATCGGACGCAACGGCGCCGTGCTCACCGTCGGGCTGGCCGTACTGCCCGCCATCGGCGGCCTGCTCGTCACGCTGGGCGGATGGAGAGCCTCGTTCGCCCCCTACGGCGCGGCCTTCGTCGTGGCCGCCGCCGCCGCCCGCCTCCTTCCCCCCGGACGGCCGGAGGCGACCGTCGGGCTGGCCGAGCAGATGCGGGAAGGCGGGCGGCTCCTGCGCGATCGCCGCGTGGTGTTCATGACGTCCATCGGGTTCGGCGCCTTCGCCCTCGTCTTCGGTCTCGTTCTCACCGCCCTGCCGATCTACCTGGATCAGCGCTTCTCGGCCGGGCCCTTCCTGCGCGGCGTGGTCCTCGGCGTGCCCGCCGCCACCTCCGTCGTCGTTGCCTTGGCCATGGGGCGCCTGTCGGCCCGCTGGCGCACGTGGGACCTGGTGCTGGCCGGGCTTGTCGTCTTCGCGGTGTCCTTCCTGGCCGTGGCCGCCGCGCCCGACGTGGCCCTGGTGGCCGTCGCGATGGGCTTCTACGGGCTCGGTGAGGGACTCGTGATCGTGCCCCTCCAGGCCTACGCGGCGGGCCTCGCCCCGGCGGCTCACCGGGGCATGATGGTGGCCGCCTGGGTCTCGGCGGTCCGGGGCGGGCAGGCCGCCGGGCCGGTGCTG
>CAZCVW010000045.1:0-14530 GCA_964502185.1 uncultured Burkholderiales bacterium | reverse complement strand
GCCTGCTCTGGCCGCCGTCGGAGCCGGGGGGCTACACGCTCATCGCCGACGGCGCCGCCGCCGTCACCGCCGCCGGCGAGGTGACCGTGACGCCCACCAAAGGCGTCCTGCACCGCCCGGCCACCGAGGCGACCGAGCCGGCCGCCGGCTGCCCGTCGGACTGCGTGCCGATCTACCAGGCGGTGGCCGAGGCGGGCTGAACGCCCCACCGCGGCCAGGGCGACCTCGGGCGGGGCCGTCGTGGCCCCGCCCCTTCACTCCCGAAAGCAGGATAGGACCGGACGGGCGTCGAAATGGCCCCCCTGAGGCAGTTGTCCCCGACTGTCTCCCCTGGCGTTCCTCCCGCCTTCCAAGTACGGCGCCCCTTCGCACACGTGGAGGCGGGCGGATCTGCTCGTGGAAGGAGAGGTGTCGATGACGAAGCAGCGCACCAGGAGCGAGGCGGGCCGGCAATCGACGGCCAGGCGATCTACGACCAGGTCGCGGGTCGTTGCGCTGCTCTCGGCGCTCACGCTCACCGGGACGGGCCTCGGCGCCCTCGGCGCCGCCCAGGCCGCCAGCAACGCTCCGGCGCCCGGCACCATCTTCTCGGTGGCCGGCGCGGATGTGGACTCCCGCCAGTACGGGTTCTCCGGCGACGGCGGCCCGGCCACCGCCGCCCAGCTCTACCACCCCCGGGCGATCGCCTTCGACCGGGCCGGTAACGCCTACATCGCCGACACCCTCAATGCCCGGATCCGCCGGATCGACACGTCGGGCCGGATCGCCACGATCGCCGGTAACGGGATCGAGGGCTTCTCGGGTGACGGGGGCGCCGCCCTCAACGCCTCGCTCAACCAGCCGCACGGGGTGGCCATCGACGGGGCGGGCAACCTCTACATCGCCGACAGCTCCAACGACCGGATCCGCCGGGTGACCCGCCAGGGTGTGATCACCACCGTGGCCGGTGACGGCACGCCGGGGGCCGCCGGCGACGACGGGCCCGCCCGCGCCGCCCAGGTGAAGGACCCCAAGACCATCGCCGTCGACCCGTCCGGCAACCGGCTCTACATCGCCGACGCGGGCAACAACCGGGTGCGGCGCATCGATCTGCGCAGCGGGATCATCACCACCGTGGCCGGCGTCACCCGGGCCGGGGCCGAGGGCGACGGCGGGCCGGCCCACAAAGCGGCGCTGAACTCGCCCCGGGGCCTGGCCGTCGCCCGGGACGGCACCCTCTACATCGCCGATACCGACAACCAGCGGATCCGCCGGGTCGCCCCCGACGGGACGATCACCACGGTGGCGGGGACGGGCGCCGCCGGGTACGCCGGCGACGGTGGGCCCGCCACCGCCGCCCAGCTCTACGACCCCCGGGCCGTGGCTGTCGACTCCTCCGGCAACGTCTTCATCGGTGAGGAACTCGGCGCCCGCATCCGCCGCATCGACCGGCGGGGCGTGATCACCACCATCGCCGGGAACGGCGGGCACGGTTTCACCGGCGACAACGGACCGGCGGCGCAGGCCCAGGTCGACCACCTGCGGGCGGTGACCCTCGACCCCGGCGGGAACCTGTGGGTGGCCGACACCTTCAACAACCGGGTGCGGGTCGTCGCCGCGGCGGCCGCCTCGCCCGCCCAGTCCGCCTCGCCGCCGCCGCCCATCACCCAGGGAGGGACGACCACACCGCCGCCCGTTCCTCCCCGCCGGTCCGGGTACTGGATGCTGGGCTCCGACGGCAAGGTCTACGCCTACGGCCAGGCCGCCCACCTCGGCGACCCGTCCGCCGTCCTGCCGGCCGACGTCAAGGTCGTGCATCTGGAGCCGACCCCGTCCGGGAACGGGTACTGGATCCTCGACAGCAGGGGCGGCGTCTACGCCTTCGGGGACGCCTCCGCCCCCGGCAGCGTGGTCGTCTCGCAACTGAAGCCGGGCGAGAAGGTGACGAGCCTCTCGGCCACGCCGTCGGCCAAGGGCTACTGGGTCTTCACCAACCGGGGCCGGGCCATGGCCTTCGGGGACGCCACCCCCTTCGGCGACATGTCCGGCATCCCGTTGAACGGCCCGGTGCTCGGCTCCGTGGCGACGCCGAGTGGTCGGGGCTACTACATGGTGGCGTCGGACGGCGGCGTGTTCGCCTTCGGCGACGCCAAGTTCCGCGGCTCCATGGGGGCCACGAAGCTGAACTCGCCGGTGGAGTCGCTGGTGCCGACGGCGGATGGCGCCGGCTACTGGCTGGTGGCCGGTGACGGCGGCATCTTCGCCTTCGACAGCGCCCCGTTCCGGGGGTCGATGGGGGCGACCAGGTTGAACCAGCCGGTGGTGGGCATGGTCCGCTATGGCAACGGCTACCTGATGGTCGGCGCCGACGGTGGCGTGTTCAACTTCTCGGACCGGGCCTTCGCCGGATCGCTCGGCGACAACCCGCCCGATAAGCCGATCGTGTCGGTGGCCACCTTCGAGGCGGCCTGACGTTCCCGTTCCCCGGAGCGGCCGACGGCCGCCGGCCGACGCCTCGGAGGCGCCCCGTCGCGTTGTTCGGGCCCAGCGACTCTACGATGCCAGGGTGGACGCCGCCCGGCGGCGGCGGTGCAGCCCATGGTTGGGGAGGCACGGTGACGCGACTAGGACTGAGGCCACGGCTCGGGCTGGCCTGGCTCGCCGTCGCCGGGGGCCCGCTGGCCTCTGCGTTCCTGGGGACGGCGCCGGCGGAGGCGGCCGACGTCGTGGTGGAGGTCCGCAATTACCGGTACGCACCCGCCAGCCTGACGGTCAATCTGGGCGACACCGTGACCTGGAAGGTGCTGGAAGGCAGCCACACGATCACCGCCGCCGACGGCTCGTTCGACCCCCCGGACAAGTCGGCGGGCGAGACCTTCGCGTTCAAGTTCGACCGCCCCGGACGGTTCGCCTACGCCTGCCAGTACGACCGCGACGCCGGGATGACCGGCGTCGTGCAGGTGCGGGGCGGGCCGACCACGGCCCCGTCCACCACCGCCTCCGGCAAGCCGGGCGCCGCATCGGCCTCGACCGCCACCACGGCCACCACGGCCACCACCGCCTCGACCACGTCGTCGAGTACGACCACGACGACGATGGCCCCGGTCCCCCTGGATGCGTGGCTGACGCCCGCGACCACCGCTCCGCCCCCGGCGATCGCCGCCCCCCCCGAGGCTCAGCCGCCGGCGCCGGGGGAACCGCTCACCGACCAGAACGCGGTGACCGCCGTGCTCGAAGACGACGAGGGTGACCACACCGCCGCGCTGCTGGTCGCCGCCGGCGCAGGCGTGGGTGTGCTCGGAGCGGGCGTCTACGCCTGGTTCCACCGCCCCAGCAAGTACCTACCCGCTTGACGCCAGCCTGTTGTGCTGATGCCGACAGCCCGGCGTCGCATATGTGCTACGATCGTCGCATGGGCGAGGTCGCGTCGCGGGAGCTCCGGAACGACACGCGGGGGTTGCTCCGCCGCGTCGAAGCCGGCGAGGACGTCGTCATCACGGTGGACGGTCGGCCAGTGGCCGTTCTGCGTCCAGTCGGTTCGCGTCCCCGGTGGATCTCCAGGGGGGAGTTCACGCGCCGGCTGCTTGCGCATAGGGCTGACTCGGAGCTCGCCCGGGAGCTGAGGGATCTGGTGCCGGAGACGACTGACGATCTCCCGCTGCGATGAGCCGCGGGCTGGCGGACACCAGCGTCTTCATCGCTCGCGAGTCCGGCCGCCCGCTGGCCGAGTCGGCTCTACCCGAGGAGCTGGCCATCTCGGTGGTCACCATCGGAGAGTTGCGGGTCGGGGTGCTGGCCGCCGCGGACGTCCGCACCCGCGATCGTCGCCTGGCCACGCTGACCGCGGCGCTCACCCTCGACCCGGTCCCCATCGACGACGCCGTCGCGCAGGCCTGGGCCCTTCTCCGCCTCCTCCTTCGAGACGCGGGCCAGCGGATGACGGTGAACGATTCGTGGATCGCCGCCACGGCGATGGCCCTCGAGATCCCCGTGGTCACCCAGGACGACGACTACGTCGACCTTGATGAGCTCCCCGTTATCAAGGTGTGACGTTAGCGGCGCGTAGCTAACCGCCGAGGGCGGCCATCCCCACCACCGGCTGGTTGAGGGTGATGGCTCCGGTGGAGCCGAGGAAGTCGGCGTCGCCGAAGCTGAAGATCCCCCCGTCGGAGGCCACGAACCAGTAGCCCTTGCCCGACGGGGTGTTCGACATCCCCGTCACCGGCTTGTTCAGCTTGGTGGGCACCCGTGGAACCGAAGAATCCCGCGTCGCCGTAGCTGAAGATCCCACCGTCGGAGGCCACGAACCAGTAGCCCTTCCCGGTGGGTGTGGCCACCATGCCGACCACCGGCTGGTTCAGCTTGATGGCACCCGTCGAGCCGAAGAAGGGCGAGCTTCCGTAGCTGAAGATCCCTCCGTCGGAGGCGACGAGCCAGTAGCCCGGGGCGTCGTCGTTGACAAGGGTGACGACGGCTTGGGCGTCGGCGATCACCGCGTTCACCGGGTTGGTCAGATTGAGAAGGAGCGTCTCGTCCGGCTCCTTGCCGAGATCGGGCTTGATGGCCACGCCGATGGTGGCCGTCCGCTGCCCCGGTGCGAACGTGACGGTCTCGCCGTCGAGGGCGAAGAAATCGTCCGCCTTGGCCGTGCCCGGGGTGCTCGTTACCTTGACGGTCACTTCGTCGGAGGGGACGGCCGACAAGGTGAGGATCACGTCGGCGACTTCACCGGGAGGACCTCCGCTCTCGGCGTCGGCCGGCGGGGCGAAGCCGGGGTTGCCTTCCTTCAACGAGACGTCGGCCACCGAGATGCTCGGCAGCGAGGTGGGGCCAGGCCGAGGTAGCGGGCCACGGCGAACTTGCCTCCGAGGAGATCGGCCAGCCGCTGATCGTCGGACCGGCTCACAAGGGGATGGCTTCGGCCAGGATGTGCTCGTCCCGGGGCTTGAGCCCCTCGATCGACACCACGTCGACCGGGCTTCCGAGGAGCTCGGAGAGCTAGTCCTGCAAGTGCAACAGATCGAACAACGAGCTGCCCGGTTCGAAGTCCACCAGGAAGTCGATGTCGCTGCCGGGGTTGTCGTCGCCGCGAGCGACCGATCCGAAGATCGCGATCGACCGTCCCCGGTGGCGCCGGACGAGATCGGCGATCTCTTCCCGGCGTTCATCGATGAGCGATCGGCGCGTCCCCATGACCAAAAGGGTAACGCTCCGCCGCCCGGCCGGGCTGCTGAATGGGCTCACCGCCGCGTCCCCGGCCATCCTGGGCCACTGTTCGCCATCCGTTGTGGCCCGTTCGTGGCCCGTCATGCGAAAAGAGCAACCACTTGGTTGCTCTCCTCAGTACCGAAAGTGCCGTTGATCTGCATCAACGCCGAGAGCGGGTGACGAGAATCGAACTCGCGTTCTCAGCTTGGGAAGCTGATGTTCTGCCGCTGAACTACACCCGCGAAGGCGCTTAGGTTAGCGCGGGCGCTACTTGATGAGCCCCATGACGGACTTGAACTGCGGGTCCTCGGCGGTCTCCAGCCACTCGAAGATGACCATCTCGGTGGTGACGATCTCCGCGCCGTGGCGGTCGAGGCGCCGCAGGGCGGCCTCCTTGCTCTCCGGCCGGCGGCTGCCGATGGCGTCGGCCACGACGTAGACGGGGCGGTCCCGGTCGCGCAGGCCGAGCACGGTCTGGAGGACGCACACGTGGGCTTCGCAGCCGGCCACCACGATGTCGGCGTCGGACGGGAGGGCTTCGACGAGGCCGCCCTCACCATCTCGGCCGGCGCGGCAGGCGTCGAACGTCATTTTCGCCAGTGCCGCACCACGGGCCGGGACGAGCTCGGGAAGCGTGCCGCCGAGGCCCTTCGGGTTCTGCTCCGTGTGGAGGATGGGCACCTCGAGCGACTGGGCGGCGGACAGCAGCTTGCCGGCGTTGGCCACGACCGACTCGCCGTCGTGGATGGCGGGCATCAACCGGTCCTGAAAGTCGATCAGGAGCAGGACCGAGCGGCTGCGGGTCAGCGTGGGCACGGGAGGCAAACTACCGTCCTCGCCGGAGGCGGGACACCAGGGACCGGACACCAGGGGGGATCGAGCAATGCTGCTCACGGCGGAGGCCTACCGGGAATCGTTGCGCGCCTACCGGCCCCGGGTGTTCGTGAACGGTCGGGCCGTCGACAGCGTGGCCGACGAGCCCCTTTTCGCTCCGGGCGTCGCCGCCATCGGCGTAACCTACGACTTCGCTCTGCGTCCCGAGCACGCCGCCGTGATGACGGCCAAACAGGCGACCACGGGCAAGATCGTGAACCGCCTCCTCCACGTCAACGAGACGCCGGCCGATCTGCTGGCCAAGCTCGAGGCGGTCCGGCTCGTCTGCCGGGAATCGGGCTGCGCCCAGCGCTACCTCACCCACGACGGCCTCAACGCCCTCTACGCCGCCACCCAGGTCGCCGACGCCAACCACGGCACCGACTATCACCCCAGCCTCGTCGACTACGTCCACCGCGTCCAGGACGAGGATCTCACCCTCGGCATCGCCATGACCGACGCCAAGGGGGACCGCTCGAAGCATCCCGGCCAGCAGCCCAACCCCGACGTGTACGTCCACATCACCGAGCGCCGCCCCGACGGCATCGTCATCCGGGGGACCAAGGCCATCGTCACCGGCGCCCCCTACGTGCACGAGTTCCTGGTCATGCCGTGCCGGACGATGACGGCGGACGACGCCGACTTCGCCGTCTCCTGCGCCGTGCCCGTGGACGCCGCGGGCGTCACCATCGTCGCCCGTCCCGCGGGGCGCCCCGGCGAGAAGGCGGCCACCTTCTCCGGGCGCTACGGCCAGTCGACCGGCGTCGTGATCTTCGACGACGTGTTCGTGCCCACCGAGCGGGTCTTCCTGGCCGGCGAGCACGTCGAAGCCGGTCTCGCCACCACCACCTACGCCACCCACCACCGGCACTCGTGCATCGGCGCCCGGGCCGGCTTCGGCGACCTGCTCATTGGCGCCGGCGTGCTCATGATCGAAGCCAACGGTCTCGACCCGGACCGCCACGGCCACATCCGGGACGCCATGGTCGAGCTCATCACCGTGACCGAGAGCTTCTTCGCCTGCGGGGTGGCCGCCTCCGTCTACGCCGTGCCCGACCCTGGGTCACAGGTGGGCGGCGGCGGGATCATGCCCGAGCCGGTCTTCGTCAACATCGGCAAGCTGCTGCTGGCCACCAAGATCTACGACATGCACCGCCTGGCCCACTACGTCTCCGGCGGGCTCATCGTGGCCCTCCCCGGCCCCGACGAGGACCACAACCCCGAGACCGAGGCGTCGCTCTCCGCTGTCCTCGCCGGCCGGGCCGACATCCCGGCCGCCCAGCGCCTCGAGGTCGGCCGGCTCATCGAGGACCTGACCGCCTCCTACCAGGGCGGCTGGTACTCGGTCATGTCCCTCCACGGCGGCGGTTCACCCGAGGCGATGAAGCGGGAGATCTGGCGGAACTACCCGGTCGGCGAGAAGGTCGAGCTCGTCGAGCGGCTCCTCGACCGCAACCTGGTCGACGAAGGCCGGCGCGTCTCCCGCCAACCCGGACGGTGCTGCGACAGCGGCTGCGACGCGCCGTCCCCGCCCGCCTAATCTTCGGGCCGTGATCCTCTCCGACGCCTCCATCCGCAAGGAACTGGCCGACGGGCGCATCGTCATCGAGCCCCTCGACCAGACCGACATCCAGCCGTCGTCGGTGGACCTGCGGGTGGACCGGTACTTCCGGGTGTTCCGCAACGACACGACGCCGTTCATCGACCCCAAGCTGCCGCAGGAGGATCTCACCGAACTGGTGGAGATCGGCGACGACAGGGCCTTCATTCTCCATCCCGGCGAGTTCGTGCTCGGCTCGACGCTGGAGTGGGTGGAGCTGCCCGACGATCTGGTCGCCCGCCTGGAAGGCAAGAGCTCGTTGGGGCGCCTGGGGCTGTTGATCCACAGCACCGCGGGCTTCGTTGATGCCGGTTTCAAAGGCCATCTGACGCTGGAATTGTCCAACGTGGCCAACCTGCCGATCGCCATCTACCCGGGCATGAAGATCGGCCAGATCTCCTTCATCAAAATGACGTCGGCGGCCGATCACCCCTACGGCAGCACCGCTACCGGCTCGAAGTACCAGGGGCAGCGGGGCCCGACCCCGTCCCGCTACTACCTGAACTTCGAAGGGAAGCGGGCCGAGCACTGATCAGCTGGCTGCCGGCCGCCGTGGCCGTCGCCACGCTGGTGGGGGCGGCCGGGAGCGGCCCGGTATACCGGACGGGCGAGGAACTGTTCCGCTTCGCCGACGAGCGGATCAACGAGTCGAGCGGGCTCATCGCCGGCGGCGCCGGCACCGTGTTCTTCACCCACAACGACAGCGGTGACGACGCCCGCTTCTTCGCCGTGGACGGGAAGGGGTGCACGGCCGCCGTCTACACGCTCCCCGGGGTGACGGCGATCGACTGGGAGGACTCCGCCGGCGGCCCGGGCGACCTCCTGTGGTTCGGCGACATCGGCGACAACGACCGCCAGCGGCGGGGGGTGGACGTGTACGCCGTCCCCGAACCCGCCTCCCCGCCGTCGACCGCCGCCGCCTGCTGGCCTGGGCCGGAGCGCACCACCGCCTTTACCCGCTACCGGCTGCGCTATCCCGACGGCGCCCATGACGCCGAGACGCTGCTGGTCGACCCGGCCGGCGGCCGCCTCTACCTGGTGACCAAGGAGCGCAGCGGCCGCTCGGGGGTCTACGCCGCCCCGGCCCCGCTCGACCCGGCCGGCGAGAATCGGCTGGAGCGGGTGGCGGAGGTCACGTTCCCATCCAGCCCGACGATGCCCGACCCGTTACCGACCGACCGGGACGCCCTGCTCCTGGCTCTGGCCGGCCGGTTCCTGGCCACCGGCGGCGCGGTCGCCCCCGACCGGAGCCGGGTCGTGATCCGCACCTATCTCGACGTCTTTGAGTGGAACCTCGGGCCGGCCGCCGATCTGGCCGTCACGCTTGGCCGGAAGCCGGACCGGCGCATCCCGCTGCCGACGACCCGCCAGGGCGAGGCCATCTCCTACGCCGGCCGGGACCTCGTCACCAGCTGCGAGGGCGTGGGCTGCCCCGTCCACATCCTGCGCCGACGGTAGGCCGATCGATTTTGCGGGGCTAGCGGGTCGGCACCTCGGGGTGCGTCCCGGGCACCATCGCCGCGGCCGCGGCCTGGCCCGGGATGCTCTCGACGGCCTCGAGTAGCACCATGGAGATGTCCGAGACCTTCACGGTCTCGTCGGCGCCCTTCTCCTTCACGCCGTCGTCCAGCATGATCATGCAGAAGGGACAGGCCACGGCGATGCGGTCGGCCCCCGTCGCCAGCGCCTCTTCGGTGCGCTCGATGTTGACCTTCTTCCCGGTGTGCTCTTCCATGAACATGCGGGCCCCGCCGGCGCCGCAGCACAGGCCCTTGTTGCCGTTGCGGGGCATCTCCACGACCTCGACGCCGGCGATCGAGCCGATCACCTTGCGGGGCGCCAGGTAGATGTCGTTGTGGCGGCCCAGGTAGCAGGAGTCGTGGTAGGTGATCCGCTCCGACAGCGAAGCGCCGGCCAGCGACAGCCGCCCGTCCTCCACCAGCTCCATGAGGAACTGGGAGTGGTGGACGACCTCGTAGCGGCCGCCGAGGTCTGGGTACTCGTTCTTGAGCGTGTTGAAGCAGTGGGGGCAGCTGGCGATTATCTTCACCACGCCGAGGTTGTTGAGCGTCTCGACGTTCTGCATGGCCAGCATCTGGAACACGTACTCGTTGCCGGAGCGCCGGGCCGGGTCGCCGGTGCACAGCTCGTTCTGGCCGAGGATGGCGAAGTCGATCCCGGCCTTCTGGAGCAGCTTGGCCGTGGCCACGGCCACCTTCTTGTTGCGGTCGTCGAAGGAGGTGGCGCAGCCGACCCAGTACAGGTACTCGTGCTCGAGCGTGCCCGAATAGGGGTCGACGACGGGCACGTCGATGTCGAGACCCTTGGTCCAGGCGGCCCGCTCGGCCTGGCTCAAGCCCCACGGGTTCGACGAGTTCTCCATGCCCCGGTAGGCGTTGCCGAGCTCGGTCGGGAAGTTCGACTCCATCAGCGACAGGTAGCGGCGCACGTCCAGGATCTTGTCGAGGATCTCGATGTTGACGGGGCAGATCTCGTCGCACGCCCTACAGCTCGTGCAGGCCCACACCTCTTCGGGGGTGATCCGCTCCAGCACCGCGTTGGCCGACACGGTGATGCCCTCTTCCACCGTCACCGGGGTGGTGACCTTGGGGGAGCCGGTGACGGCCATGACCTCACCGATCTTGAGGACGATCTCGCGGGGGTCGAGCGGCTTGCCCGTGAGGTTGGCGGGACAGACCGACGTGCACCGTCCGCAGATGGTGCAGGCGTCGGTGTCGAGGAGCTGCTTCCAGGTGAAGTCCTCGATGGCGTTGGCGCCGAAGCTGTCGAGCTCCGTCTCCATGAGGTTCGGCATCGGTTTCATGGCGCCCTTGGGCCGGGGCTTGTCCCGCAGCCACATGTTCATCGGCGACGTGACCATGTGCCGCAGCTTCGTGGTCGGCAGGATCAGCAGGAAGACCAGGAAGCCGATGAAGTGGACGCCCCACGTCCACTGGTGAACGGTCTGGATGGTCGACTCCGACCACCCGTCCACGATCCCGGAGATCTCCCAACCGACGACCGACCACTTCTCGAAGGAGGGGCGGCCGACGTCGGCGATGCGCAGGCCCTCGACCAGGAACCCGGTGAGCCCGATGAGGAGGAAGGTGCCGAGGATGACGGCGTCTTCGGGCTTCGTCTTCGTCCAGATCCGGTAGGGCGGGAAGACGTAGCGCCGCAGGATGGCCCAGATGATGCCGGTGAGGAAGGCGACGCCGGCCAGGTCGCCGGTGAGGGAGTAGCCCCGGTACACGTCGCCGTGGAGGAATTTGAGCGACTCCGGCACCTGGTGGTTGATCTCCAGGATGACCGTGACCACGAAGAGCCAGATGAACCCGAAGTAGAGCAGGGAGTGCATGATCCCGGCCGCCGGGTCGCGCAGCAGGGTCTTCATCCACACCCCGGCCCGGAAGTCGCGGGCCCGCCGGTGCACGTTGCCCTTGGTGGTGCGCCGGTCGTCGGGCTGCCCCCGTTCCCAGTTGCGGACCCGGTTGGCCGACAGCACGCCCACGAACACGGCGAAGACGGCCACGATCCCGTAGAAGCTGTACTTCAACCAGGCGGGGATGTTGTGGAAGACCTCGCGCTGAACGGAGCTGTCGTCGTGCCAGTCGACCAGGGCGGGGATGATCCCGGAGAAGGCGAAGACGAACCCGGCGACGACACCGGCGGCGAGGACGAGCTGATGGGGCTTGACCCGGGGCAAGACGACCTCCGTCCCGAAATCCCAGTTGACGGTCGGAAAAGTCTACGGCCGACCCGCCGGAACTCCCCGGATTCAGCTCCCAGCCAGGTGAGCAGTCAGGCAAGCGCCTTGCGCAGCGCGGCGGCGGCGGCGTCGATGGCGGTGCGGCCCTGGTCGACCACGGCGGGCAGCCAGAAGAAGGCGTGGATGGCCCCGTCGTAGCGACGCACGTCGGTGGGCACGCCGGCCTCGTTGAGGCGGGCGGCATAGGCCTCGCCCTCGTCTCGGAGCGGGTCGAACTCGGCGGTGATGACGAAGGCGGGCGGCAGCCCGGTGAGGTCCTTCGCCTTCATGGGGGCGGCGTAGGGCTCGTCGCCCCGGGTGCCGCCGCCCATGTAGTTGGCCCAGAACCACTCCATGAGCGGGGTGGTGAGCAGGTAGCCCTCGCCGTTCTCGGCGAAGGACGGGTAGTCGCCGGTGTTGTCGACGGACGGGTACACGAGTAGCTGGAAGACGATGGCGGGGCCGCCCTCGGTCTTGGACCGCAGGCAGGTGACGGTGGCCAGGTTCGCCCCGGCGGAATCGCCGCCGACGGCCAGGCGGGCGGGGTCGCCGTCGAACTCGGCGGCGTGCTCGGTCACCCAGGAGACCACGGCGTAGGCGTCGTCGGGGGCGGCGGGATAGGGGTGCTCGGGCCCGAGCCGGTAGGAGGCGGCCACCACGATGGCGCCGCTGCGGTTGGCCAGCATCCGGCAGATCGGGTCGACGAGGTCGATGCTCCCGGCCGTGAACCCGCCGCCGTGGAAGTAGACGAGCACGGGGAAGGGCCCGTCGCCCTCCGGCGTGTAGATCAGGGCCCGCAGGTCGCCGCCCGGCCCGGGGATGGTGCGCTCCTCGACGACACTCATGTCCTCGGGCGGGCCCATCATCATGCGGAAGGTCTCGATGGTCTCCCGGGCCTGCTCGATGCTCATCGTCTCGATGGGTGGCAACCCCATCGACTCCAGCCCTCTGAGCACGGCCTCGCACTGCGGATCGAGCGGCATGGTTTTTCCGTCCCCCAGATTCTGTGGCCGCTTGTGCCGCTCTGAGCGGCATGGACGGTCACAGAAACTACTGAGTAACCACGGCGTCGGTCGAGGAGAGCGAGCATTCCGATCGTTCTGGGTCAGGGGCGCGCCTGGAGGCTCACGATGGTCGCCCGCTTCGGCGTGTCGCCCGCCGAGCCGACGAACCGGGGGTCGCCGAAGGCGAAGATGCCGCCGTCGGTGGCCGCGAGCCAGTAGCCGGCTCCGGTGGGGGTGGCGGTCATGCCGACGATGGGTTTGTTGAGGTGGGTGGCGCCGGTTGAGCCGTGGAAGGCGGCGTCGCCGAAGGCGAAGATGCCGCCGTCGGTGGCCGCGAGCCAGTAGCCGGCTCCGGTGGGGGTGGCGGTCATGCCGACGATGGGTTTGTTGAGGTGGGTGGCGCCGGTTGAGCCGTGGAAGGCGGCGTCGCCGAAGGCGAAGATGCCGCCGTCGGTGGCCGCCAGCCAGTAGCCCCGGCCGGTGGGGGTCGGCGCCAGGCCCACGATCGGCCGGGTGAGGGGCCTTCCGGCCAGGTCGCCGAAGAAGTCGGCTCCGCCGTAGGCGAGGACCTCACCCTCCGCCGTGGCCATCCAATAGCCGGGGCCGCCCGGGGATCCGGCCCGCAGGTTGGAGCCGGCCGTCTCTGCCCCCGGCGCCGTGCCGCCGTCGGACGGGGCGGCGGGGAAGGGGCCGTCAGGATCGTCGTCGGAGCCGCCGTCGACGGGGGTGCCGTAGGGATCGTCGCTGACCGCGTTGGTGAACACGCAGGTCACCGCCTCGCCCGGAGCGACGTTGAAGGTGGCGGTGGGGCCGGCGCCCGAGCTGTCGCCGGTCGGGTCGCTGCAGGCGATGCCGGTGAGCTCGTACCCGGGGGCGGCGAGCTCCTCCACCGTGTGGGTGCCGGGCGGGACCGGGAACGACCGACTGGCCGGCGTTGCGGACCCGCCGGGACCGTCGTCGTCGAGGGCGAAGTCGGCGCCGCTGTTGATGCCGGAGCTCGGGCGGAAGGTGAAGTCGCGGGGAAGGTCGGGAACGGTGTCCTTCGCCACCGTGATGGTGCCGCCCAGCACGCTGACGAAGACGCAGGTGACGTCGTCGCCGGGAGCCAGGGTGATGGTGGCGGTGCGGGTGACGATGCTGGTGGAGACGGCCGCGCCTGCCCCGGCGGTCCCGCTGGCGGTTGTGCAGTTGATCGCCGTCAGCACCCCGTTGTATCCCGGTTCGACGGGGTCGCCTTCGGTGACGGTGTAGGTGCCCGGGACCACGAGGCTGAAGACCTGGGTGTTCGGCGGGGGCGTGGCCGTCCCGTCGTCGTCCAGGACGAAGGTGGAGGGCGTGAGCCCGCCGGTGGTCGTGTAGGGGAAGTCCATGGCGAAGTCGGGCTGGGCGTCCTTGATGATCGTGATCCTGCCCAGCCGCGTGTTGGTGATGGTGCAGGTCTTGTTCTGGCCGGCCGCCAGGGTGACGGTGCCATCGGCGGCGCAGTCACCGGTAAAGGTGTTGACGTAGCCGGCCAGGTCGGTGCCGGTACCGGCGGTGGCGGTCTCCCCCACGGTGTGAAGGCCGGGGGCGACGGTCACGGCTCCGGTGGTCCCGCCGTTCCCGACCCCGGCGCCAATGCCGGCGGTGGAACCGTCGATGGTGAGGTCGAAGCGCCCAGCGTCGGTGGCGGGGACGAGCACCTTGTTGACGGTCAGCGTGGGGGCGGGGGGTTCGGTGACCGTGAAGCACTCGGTGGGGCTGCCGTCGACGGAGCCGAGGTAGTCGGGGTCACCGGAGTACTCGGCCCGGAAGCACCAGGTGCCGGGGGCGGTGGGCGTGAAGGACGTGGACGTAGCCGCCGACCGGTCCGCGCCGGCGTCGGCCAGGGCGACGGGGCTACCGAACGGTGTGCCGCCGGTGGCGCAGTCGGTGGCGGTCGGCCCGCAGGCGAAGAAGTTCACGGTGCCGGTGGGGTCGCCGCCGACCGGGTTGCCCGTGACCAGGGCGGTGTCGGTGATCGTGCCGCCCAGGGCGACGGTGACGGCCGAGGGCGTGGTGACGGTGGTGGAGCCGGCCCGGGCGATGGTGACCTGTTCGGCGTCGCAGCCGCTGGTGGCGGGGTCGTTGTTGGTGTCA
>CAZCVW010000044.1:0-14542 GCA_964502185.1 uncultured Burkholderiales bacterium | reverse complement strand
GGGCCGCCGAGCCGAGCTGGCGGTACAGGCGGGCGGCGGCCGGTTCGGGGGTCCGCTGGGCCAGTCGCTCGTAGGCCTGGCGGGGCTCGGTCCCGCCGGTGATCCAGCCCAGGGCCTCGGTCAGCTCACCCACGACTTCGCCACGGCCCCGCCGGGCCACCTCCCGCACCCCTTCGACGGGCCCGTGGCCAGTGCGGGCGTAGACGGCAAGTACCTGGGCGACGGTGGACAGCTCGACCCGCATCCGGCCCCGGCGGGCGTCGATGGCCCGGTCGAGGCGGGACCGCCATATCGTCGCCCCCGGGAACCCGAGGAGGACGCCGAGGAGCAACACCACCCCGGACGGCTGGCCGAGCGCAAGGCCGACGGCCACCCCGGCCGCGGCCGACCCGGCCGCCCAGGCGAGCTGGCGCATCCGGTACTGCTCGGCGCTCACGTCGGTGTAGCCGGCCTGGTGGAGGCGGAGTTCGACGGCCGCCGGACCGCCGGCGTCGAGGAGATCGCCGAGAGCCGGTGAAGCGGCGGGGCGAGCACCCGGGCGACGGGATGGCCGGCCGGCCCGTCCACCTGGAGGACAGCGGCGTCGGCCGAGCCGGCACCAAGGCGGGAGCGGGCCAGCTGGGCGAACGGGCGCATACGGGGGCTGAGACGCCGCGGAGGGCGCGCCGCGAGACCGACGGCCCCGGCGACGACCACTGCGGCCGCGGCAGCAGCAAGGAAGGAGCGGGCGTCGAAGGGGCTCACCGCCCTGCTCCTCCTCCGGCGAGGACCCGCTCTTCGGCGGGGAGGCGGCCGAGCCGGTCGATCACGGCCGTGCCGCCGAGCGCCATGGTGGCGCCGGCGGCGATCACCATCCATCCCGCCGGGGAGCCGTAGAACTCCCGGTAAGGAGCGGCCGAGGAGCACAACAGGACGAGGACCACGAAGGGGAGCACGACGCAACTGCGGGCCTCGATCTTCTGTTCCAGCTGGGCGGTTTCGATCTGCTCGGCGAGGCGCAGGTCGGCGGTGGTGGCCGCCGCCAGGTCGCGCAGCACGTCGACGGTGACCGAGGCGCCCTGCTCGTGGGCGACGAGGAGCACCTCGAAGATGCGATCGCTGACCGGGTCGGCGAGGTGTTCCCGCAGCGCCTCGAGCGCAGCCCGCGTGTCGAGGGCGGCGGTGAGGGTGCCGTATCGGCGCCACACGCCCCGGAGGGGGTCGGGACCGCTGCGGCCGAGCTCGAGGAGGCTGCGATGGAGCGACATGGGGGCGTCAAGGTGGGCGACCAGGTCCCGCAACGCCTCAGGCCAGGCCGACATGCGCTCCCGCACCAGGCGGGCGCGTTGGCGGGCGTACCAGGCCCTCGGAAGGGTGCCGATGACGAGCGCTGGGACGACCGCGACCGGGGCGGCGCCGCTCACGGCCCACACGGCCAGGAACGAGCAGAAGGCGATTCCCACTGAGACCCCGGCGAACTGGGCCGGGCCCACCGAGGCACCGGCCTGGTCGAGCCAGGTGGCCAGCCGCACCCTCCGCCGGGACTGTCCCCGTGGTCGACCGGCGAGATGTGCCGGCCGCATGGCACGGGGAGAGTGGCCGGTGAGGAATCCGACGGCGAGGTAGGCGAAGACAGCCGCGGAGAAGCCGGCGAGGAGCCTCATACGAGTGTCTCCCGTCCCTCGAGAATCCCTTGGACAGTGATCCCCTGCGGTCGGAGCGCCCGGTCGAGGCGGACCCGCAGGTCGTCCGGGAGCGGGGAGCCGGTCCAGCGCAACGGCGCGCCGAACTCGTCCCGGGTGAAGATCGGTTCGACGGCGAAGTCCACGTCGGCCCCAGCCAGAGGGGGAAGGGCGACGATCTCCATCACCTGGCGCCGGATCCGCCCGTCCCCTGCCTCCTTGAGCTCGACCGGTTCGCGGGCGGTGTGGACCACCAGGTCGAAAACCGAGGCGAATACGGCGCGGACCTGGTCGGCCGGGACGTTCTGGCCCGCCATGATCGCGGTGGAGACGAGCGCCTGGAGGCCCTGGCGGGCCGAGTTGGCGTGCAGGGTGGTGAGCAGGCCGCAGCCGGCGTTGCCGGCCCGGGTGAGTTCGTAGGCCTCCGCCGAGCGGACCTCGCCGACCACGATCATGTCGGGCCGCATCCCGAGGGCCATCTTCACCAGGTCCCGCAACGCCACCTCGCCGCCGCCGTCTGGTGCCGGGGGGCGGGTCCGCCAACGGGAGGCGTTGAGGTGGTCGGTCTGGACCTCGGGGGTGTCCTCGCAGCACACCACCCGCAGCGCAGCCGGGGCAGCCCTCAGCACGGCGTTGACCAGGCTCGTCTTGCCGCTACCGGGTTGGCCCGTGAGGACCACGCCCGTGGGGGTGCGGGTGCAGGCGGCGAGGAGGCTGGCGGCGGCCGGGGTGAGCGAGTCCCACCCCACGAGCAGGTCCAACGTCTCGCGGCGGAGGACGTACCACCGCATGGTGGCATCGAGGGCGTCGGCCACGGGGGGGATGACCACACCGAGGCGAGCCTTGCCGCCCAGCACCTGGGCCTGGACGATGGGTCGGCTCTCGTCGACGGCGACGCCGGCGGTGGCGAGCAGGCGCTCCACGATGCTGCGTAGCTCCGCTTCAGCGACCGGCTCATCGAGACCGACGAGGCGACCCTCCCCGTCGATCCACGACACATCGGAGCCGTGGATGAAGAGCTCCTCGAAGACGACCTCTCCGGTGAAGAGCGGGGTGAGCGGCCCCCAGGCGAGCACTGAGCGGCAGAGGCGAGCGACCACGTCGCCCGGATTGGCGAGCGCCCGTCCCCCGAAGCCGCTCCGAGCCTTGGCCTGGTAGTCATTGACGACGACCGTTGCGAGGGCCTCGACGGCGCCCGGCTCAGTGGCGTCGCCGCTCTGCCGCTGGATCTCGGCGAGGAGTTCCTGGCGGAGCTGCTCGTAGGCGTCAGCCGGCCCCGAAGCGGGGCCGTGGTGTTGCCCAGGTTGGGACCGAGCCCCGCTTGAAGGGCGGCTGGTGTGCGCCTCCGTTGGGGTGACTACCGGGGTCATCGGGCCACCGCCTCGGCTGCGTGGCCCGAGCTGGCAACCCGGGCGGCCACCTCAGCGACCCCCCGCAGGAACTTTCCCGGCGGGACGAGGCGGCCGTCCCATGCAGCGGCGGCGACCCGACGGTCGTCAGGCACGAAGGTGACCGAGGCGATGCGGGGACCGGCGTGTTCGTGGAGGGCGTCGGCGAGTTCCCCCCGCTGGAACGCACCCCGGGGCGCCCGGTTCACGACCACGTCGACAGGGCGGTCCGGGGCCAGCGTGGTCGTGTCAACCAGCCAATCGAGGAAGCGCAGCGCCCCCCTCGGGGTGGCCTCGCACACACCGACGAGCTGGTCGGCGCTGGCGAGCGCCGTCCGGGAGGTGCCGTACCGGTCGACGAACCGGGAGAGGTCCTCCAGATGCGGGCCCAAGTTGACGACGACCATTGGCCACCGCCGAGCGGCCATCCCGAGCAGCGCTTCTATGTCTTCGGGGCGCACGAGCGGCCAGTCCCTCGGGTCGGCCAGGCCGGCCAACACGTCGAAGGGCAGCTCCGGCGCCGAGCCGAGGGGACGGGCGAGGGCGGCGTCGAGGAGGTCGCCGTCATCGCCAGCGACCCCCTCGAAGCCGGCGCTCCGCAAGCCATCCAGAGCCGTGAGCAGGTGGGGATGCAAGGCAAGGTGCAGGCGCCGGGCAACTCCCGGGGTGACCTCGTCGACATCGGCGAGAAGCGTGCGCCACCGGGCCGCCCAAACTTGCGAGAGCGCCACGGCGAGCTCAGTGGCGCCGGCGCCGGGCGGGCCGCCGACGGCAACGAGACGGCCATGCTCTGGAACGCCGGCGTCGCCACCGTCGAGTTCGAGGCCGGCGATGACCTCCTCGAAGCGGGGCGCCAGATCATCGTCCCGTGCAGCCAGAGCCCGCGCCGCGCCGACCAGCTCGTCGGCGGGAACGTCGACAGGCAGCAGCGTGTCAACGCCGAGGCGCTCAAGGATCCCTTCTCCGGCGCCGTCCACGTCCTCTGGGTCGTAGAGACCGATGACGGGGACGCCACGCTCCCGCAGCGAGCTCATGAGCATCGGGGAGAGGAACGGTGCTTCATCGTCGACCACGAGGACGTTGATGTGCTCCTCGACGGTGGTGCGGGCGTCACGCACGAGCCGAAGGGCGACGCCCACGACGTGGTCCCGGACGTGGCGCTGCAGCCCAACCCGCCATTCGCGGGGGGTGAAGGCCACCCCGATGGTGAGCTCCGGTTCCATCGCTCCCTTTCAGCTTCCCGAGGCCGGCGGAGCCGACGACGGTGATTCCACGACTGGCGGCGTGGAGGGCTGCGCCGACGGGCCCTCCGCTTGCGCGGAAGACGGTGATCCGTTCTTGGCCCGGTTGGCTTCGGTGAGCTGTGGTGCCTGCGCGCCGGTGGAACGCACCACCGACACCGTGTCGTGGGTGAGGGCTTCGGCCAGCGCCAGGGCCTGCTCCTCGTTCACCTCGACAACGACGTGGTACGTGCCGCCGACCTCGCGCACGATGCCGCCGGACGACGCCGACTTCGACACCTCGATCACTTGGGCCCCGGTCACCACCCAGCGGGCGGTGCCCTCAACTACGTCAACAACGTCGACCTGGTCCCCGACCCGTAGAGCGCCGCCCACCGCCCGCTCACGCTTCACGGGGATGCTCATCGCCCGGAGCCGGTTGGCGCCGCTGACCGCGCCCCCCAGGTCGCTCGGCCGTAGGAGCTCCCCGGCGGCAATCGGGCGCGCCGCCACCTGGGCCCCCCCGGCGAGGCGCTCCAGCGGGACAGTGGCACCGGCGAGATCGCTGTCCGCGGGTAAGTCCACCTGTCGGAGGAGGTCGCGGGTCAGCGGAGCACCCGAGGGGATGTCGCCCTTGGCGGCCGCAACAGTAAGGCGCGCCTCTGGGCCACCCATCGCAGAGACGACCAGCACGAAGGTGAGCAGGCCCGAGAGGACCATGAGGCCATGGGCGGTCGAGAATCGCGACCAGAGCGGCCTGTGCGGACGGCTCCGCCAGGTCCCGGTCGGGGCCGGTCGCTCAGTAGCGAGGGTGCTATTCAGGGGCATGGGCAGCGCACCTCCTCCAGCCTTCCAACGCTCCAAATCGGTCGTCATGACGCAAAGCGGACGATCCGGCGGAGCAAACCCAGCGCGAACTACGCTACTAGGCGTAGTTAACCGCAGTCAAAGTTGTTAGCTGGAAACACGGAGGGAGAACCGCTAAACTCAGCGGTATGGCGCAGAAGGACACCCTCGACGCGATCCGTCAGCAGTACCCGCCGATCCTCACCACCGCCCAGGTGGCGGAGCTTCTCGGACTCAACGTCCGCACCGTCATGGTGATGGCCAACGACGGGAGGCTCCCGGCCAGTCGCCTTCCCGGCAGCCGCAAATACCACTTCATCCTGGAAGACGTACTCGCCACCCTCGCTGACCACCGCATCCCTCAACCGGTCGCTGCGACCAGAGAGGTCGTGAAGGAGCCGACCGCCAAGGCCGCTCCGGCCAAGGCGGCTCCGGCGAAGGCAGCGGCGGCATCCACCAAGGCGGCGCCAGCCAAGAGGGCGAAGCGCTCCCCTGGCAAGTAGTCAGGATCGGCTCGCGTCCCCCGCCGGCTGGCGCACTACATAGGCGATCTCGGTCAACGGGACGATCCACTCTGCGCCATCGCGGCCCCGGAACTCGATGTGCGACGAGGCCACCACCACCACCGACCCCTCGAGCGGTGGGTGTAACCGAGTGCCGCCGATCTCGACCGGTTCACCGGTCTGCGCCAACTCGCGCAGCCGGGCGATGATCGACCCCGGATGTGGCCCGGCGAGTGCCTGTCCGCCGCGCCGCGAGCGTTCCACTACCCGGATGGCGGAGATGCGGTCGTAGGCGATATCGACCCCGACGCCCGCCGCCGCCGTCTCGAGAGTCATCACCTCGGCCCCAGCGTGAACGACCTTCCCGGTCCAGGCCCTTTCGCCGACGGCGACTCGGATCACGTCCCCCCGGAACAGGAACTCGAGGACGACCTCGTCGAGGCCTCGCTGGGCGCGTTCGCTCTCGTCGACCGCCTCCCGATACTCCCGTTCGAACTCCAGGCGGTCGAACCGAAGTTCGCGCAACTCCTCTTCGTTGCCCCTGTCCTCCTGCTTGTCGTCCACTCTGCCCGCTCCCGATGTTTACTTCTACCTACGGCAATCTACACTTAGGACATGATGCGACGCAGCGCGACGAGCTTCCTCCTCCTGCTCGCCGGCGAAGCCGGCAGCCTGATGCTCCTTCACCGCCGGCCAATCCAACCGCTCGGCGAAATTCTCTCCAGTCCACCAGAAGACGCCGTGATCGGAGTCGTTCACCTCGCCGCCCTGGCCCTCGCCTGGTGGCTGGCCACGAGCACACTCCTCTACTCCGTAGCGGCGGCCACCCGGATTCCCACGCTCGTACGCGGCATCCGGTGGATCACCGTCCCAGGCGTCCGAGCCGTGATCGACGGCGTGGTGGCTACCACCATCGTCGCCAGCTCGACCCTGACCCTCTCTGGCAGCGCCCTCGCGGCGTCCGCTGGACCGCCTGCGGGAGGCATCGCCGCCGAACCCGCTCTGGTGCAGCCCTATCGCCCTCGTCCCGCCGGCCAGACTGTGTCTCCTCCCCCATCCGTCTACGAACCTCGCCCGGCGGGTGAGTTCAGAACTCCGGCGGCGCGGACATACCGGCCACAACCGAGCGGCGATCCGCCCGTTCCGGTGTCGACACCCTCGGAGGCCAGGCCCCCGACGCCCACCGTCGCCGGCCCAGAGTCCGATGTCGCCACGTACGTCATCCAGCCCGGTGACCACCTCTGGGGTGTCGCGGCCCATCAGGTCGCCGAACACACGGGGTCGAGCGCCGAGAAGCTCGCTACCCGGGACATCGGCCGCTACTGGCTCCGCTTGGTCGAGCTCAACCAATCCCACCTTCGCTCAGGCAACGCCAATATCGTCCACGCCGGAGAGACGATCCTTCTGCCGACATGGGGAGGGTGACCGTTTGAGGAGGCCCAAGACGTGACCGATGCGGAGCCACCTCAGCTCCCCGACCCGGCGCTACTCGACCCCATCGAGGGCGAGTTCTGGACGCCGGGCGGCGCTGTGCCCCTGGATGCCACGCTGGCCATGCGCGGATCACCGATCCGCGGCGAGAAGCTCCTCGACCACGCCCTCCGTCAGGCTCGGGAGCGCAGCCTCCGAGGCGCGAATATGGCGTCCGTGAGCGTCGACCTCGTCCTGCCCGACTGGCCCGTCGAGCGAATCCTCGCCCGCCAGCTCCGCTACTACCCCCGCTACGCCACCGCCGAGGTCGCCACCCTCATCGACGAGGGCTTCGAGGTGCTCGCCACCGGAAAACGCCCGCACGCGGACCTCGTGCTTCCGGCACTCGGTATCGTGGAGGCAGACCGGCTGGCGGAGCTGTTCCGTCCGACCGAGGCGAAGAACGAATACCGAGCGAGGAGGTGAACGAGGTGGCTGACCTGGACATCCCCTGCGACGTGCAAGGCCGCGACCTCGACGACCACCTCTGGGCCTTCCTCGACGAAGCCGCCCACCCCGAGGTCGTGGTCGTCGGCAATCTGGTCGTCACCGGCGACGCCGAAGCGCCCGTCGTCGCCCGCGTCCTCGACATCGTCGACCGCCCCGGCGGCCGCAAAGTCCTCATGGCCCTCGTCGGGGGCGCGGATGAACTCGCCGAGGCGCTCTCTCGCGCCCGCGTCAGCGCCGCCTGATACCGCCACGCCGACGGACCGCAGAAGCACCCTTGGTCGCCTCTCCGGTACCTGTGCTCCCCGAGCTACCCGCAACAGATGACTCGGATCCGAACGCCACGTGCATCTCTTCGATGCTCGCCATAGGCACGATGATCCGCACCCACGGAGAACGCACTTTTTCGACCGCCTCCTCACCGGGTCGTTGGCGCGAAAGCGGCGGAGCGAGCGCGAGGAGCCGATCCCCTCGCGGCCCGGACTGGTCCTGAGCCGCAACTACACCCATCAAACAGGTGCCATCCGCCATCCGAAGCTGCACGACGGGGACGGCCGGACTGTCGGTCGAGCCGTGGAACATTGCCCACAGGACGTCGTGCGGACTCGTGCGGCTGTGTCGAGTCGAGCTGGGAATCGCTCGGTACACCAGGACCGCGAACAGGCATGACAGCATGACTCCGACCAGGAGGGTCCGAGCGACCAATCGGTAATGGTCCTCCAGATATGTCGAACGATCACCGAGCAGCCTCCCGGGATCCGGCATCCAGCCCGGGACTGAGGCTCGCACGACGGCCATGACGGCGAGCGAGACACCCGTGAACAACACGCTGAACAGCGCTGCGCGAGCAGCCTCCCGGAACGCGCTTACCTCCATGACCGGTCGATGGCGTTCGCGGAGAGCTTCGAACAGAAGCCCGGGCGCGACGAAGAGGAGAAACCCAATCAACCCAGCTGCCGTCTCGACTGCCAGCTTTCAGCCCTCGGCTTTCCTTGGCGCTGGGGTCACCGCCCCGGCCGGCTTGGGATCCCCGACCACCGATTCGGTGGGGGTGGACATCAAGGGCCCGGGCTCTGACACGATCGCCTCGATGGTTACCGGCGTAACGGCGGGCACCGGAAATACGTTCGCTCTCTTCTCGTAGCCACCGCTACCGACCAGCGCTTCTCTCACCGGCTCCGGTTTCGGAGCTTCGGGCGCATCCTGAGCCATTCGCTTGAACCTCCTCTTACTCACAATCACCCATTACTGTTCATCCGAACATGTGTTCCCTACCCTACACTCCCGGTAGGACGCGGACAGAGTTGCATGGATGTAGTTTTCCACATGCTCCTGTCGCCAGCGGCTCGCTGTGCACCAGCTTGTGCAGATCGCCGATCACAGGGCTGCACCGCAGCGGGGCTGATCCCTTACTGAACCCGGCTCATCCGCATGACGGGTGTCATGTCCCACTCTCCGTCCGGGAGTTGGCGGGCGAGCCCATGCTCCGCCAGGAACTGGACGTTCATCTCCGACACCATGCGGACGAAATCGAGCGCGAGCCCGGTGCTATCGGCCTGTTCCCAATTCCCCGGGGCCCGCATCAGGCCGAGGCCCTCTTCAGTCAGGACCGAGAGTTCTTCGGCCGTCGCCCCCTGCCGCGCCCTGAGCACGCGCTCCACTTCTTGTGGGTCGCACCCGACGCGCTCTGCGATCCACCCTGCCTCAAGCCAGTCACGCACGTAGGCGACGCCCTTGTCGTCGTAGACGACGGGTCCATCCCCCTCGGGGATGACGGGGCTCCCTGTCGCGTCCATGTCAACACGGGGAAGGGTTAGCTCGCGTTCGATCTCCTCCTGGCCCTCGGGCCCGGAGCCGTAGCCCTTCGGTCGCCGGTGCTTGCCGCCGCCGCCCGGTGGGGTGTAGCGGCCGCCGCCATCCTTCTTCCGTGTCATCCTCGACCACCGTCCTTCTTCTCCAACTGTGGGTCTGACTCCGTCCGCCGCGGCTCGCTGATAGGGAGTTACCACCCAGGCCAATTCCGCGACACACCATTAGGGGTGGTCGTCGGCGTTGTCGTCGCCGCTGGCCGACGGCGGCGGATCGTTGAGCTCGTCATGACGGCGGTACCAGAACGACTGCGGCGCCTGCGGCCAGCCCTCGGGCGCGTCCTCGTCGTCGGACTGCCCGCCGTAGGGCGTGAGGGCGAACATGCTCCAGATGCTGCCGATGCCCTGGACCATCGGCCCGTGCTGGAGGAAGTAGGTGCGGTAGACGTCGTCGCCGTCGCGCAGGAAGACGTTGAGACCGAACCACTCGTCGACCCCGAAGTCAGCCAAGAAGCGCTCGGTGCAGATCGTGTACCAGGGCACGTCGGTCCAGCCCATGCGCTCGGCGTAGCGGCGTAGGTTCGCCTGAGGTGCCGGCGATGCCATGGCGAAGGTGATGTCGCGGGCGTGCAGGAGGCGGAGGTCGGGAATGCCGTCGGCGAAGGACGAGCAGCCTGCGCACCCGGCCTCGGGCCAGCCGTCGACGCCCTCCTCGAAGTAGAACCGGTAGACGATGAGCTGGCTGCGCCCGTCGAACAGCTCGAGCAGCGACCGCCGCCCGTCGGGGCCCTCGAAGCGGTAGTCGTGCTCGACCCGCACCATCGGCATGCGCTTCCGGGCGGCGGCGAGCTCGTGCATCGCGGTAGCGACGCTCTGTTCGCGCTCGGTCATGGCCGCCAGGGCCACGTCCCACTCGGTCTGGCTGACGACAGGAGGGCGAGCAAGGGTCATGGATAAGTTCTAGTCCCCGGAGCTCCACGATGGCTCGGATGGCGTGTGCGATGGCGACAGCCCGCCACGGGCCCCGGGCGACCAGAGCCGAACCCTGTCCGCTGGGTCCCTGCAACATCTGGCCCGATGAGAAATTCGGACAAACCGGCATCATCAGGACGGTCAACGCACGTCTGTATCGATGAGAGCGACCCGGGGCGGTGTCCTCATGCATCGGACGGACCCCTACACGATGTGCCTAATCCCGGCGCGCTCGAGAGCCTCGCGCTCTCCCCACCGCGCATCGACCAAGGAGAAGCTCATGAAGAAGTTCATCCCGGCCACTGTCCTGATCGCCGTCTTCACCGTCGTCCCCTTCACCGCCGGCACGGCCTGGGCGGCGAAGAATTGCCCCGACGGCAGCCACAAAGGCAAAGGACCCGACCCCAGCATGGTGTACTGCTACGACAACCTCGACCTCGAACGAGTGGTGAAGGTCTTCCCCGCATGATCGAAACGCACCTCGAGATCCGCTCCGCCACCGACCCCGACAGCGACGCCGTCACGCGGGCTTTCGACGTCGCCAACCCGGCATGGGCAACGAGCGCCAGCCACCATCGCCGCCACGGTGGCCGCCAAACGGCGCCACTCAACGGCATCGTGCTCGTCGCCGAGCGCCACGGACAGATCATCGGCGCCGCCCGCGCCAGCGAGGCCCTCGAAGGCTTGCTCCCCCAACCAGGCAACTTCAGCGCCCGGGTCGCCGTCGACCCGAGCGCTGCCGGCAACGGAATTGGCGGACACCTCTGGCGGGCCGTCGCCGAATGGATCGAGCGCCAGTCGCCCAGACGGATCAGCTCCTGGATCGACCGCGACGACCAGCGATCCCTCGCCATCACCACCCGCTGGGGTTTCCACCGCCGCCCAGGCAGCATCGAAGACCCCGACGACCTCGCCGACAACGAACCCTGGGCATGGGACTACGAACTCAACCTCACTAAACATCGCCCCAGCCTCGAGACGGCCCCTCCCCTCCCCGTAGGCATCATCGTCTCGCCCCTCACCGAAGTCCTCGACGACCCTCGGCTCCTCGCCTCCCTCCACGAGGTCCACGAAGAATGCCGTGCCGACGTGCCCGCCTGGGAACCCTACGAACCCAAGCCCCGGAACGAATTCGAGCAGACCCAACGTGATCGGATCCGCGACGGCGGCACCGGCCTCGTCGCCCACCGCCATCGCGAAATCCTCGCCGCAACCTTCGCGGAACGAGCAGCCTTCGTACCCGTCGTCCACAACGACTTCACCATGGTCCGACGCTCCGCTCGAGGCCAACACCTCGCCCTCGGACTGAAGAGCCGCCTCCTCCACGAGCTCGCCGAGCGCGCCACCGAGGCCGTCATAACCGAAGTCCGCACGGACAACGCCCCCATGCTCGCCGTGAACGCCGCCCTCGGCTTTCGCCGAATCGCTATGCGGCATGTAACTCGTAGTTCTCCACTCGCATAAGGGCCACCGCGGCGATTGCACCTCGTTCTCACGGGGATCATCGGGAATGGGACACTGTCGGCGGCCACGGGGATTTGCCCGGTGGTGGCCAACTGAGGCTGCCCAGGCATGGCCACGAAGTCACGCCATGTGGTCAGTTGAAGGGGCACCGGGAGGCCACATACCGTTCCTGGCACCTACCGGGCGTAGCGCACGGCCCCACTCAGCACTGCGTCTTCCAAACGATCGGGGCGGCGATCAGAGCGACCAGGCAGAGACCGAGGACGATCGGCAGCCCTATCACCCATGAGCGATAGGCGGTCGGTAGTTCCGACCACGGCGTGCAGTTGCAGAAATCGAGTCTCGAGCGGGCGGCCGGGCCGGACCCGTCCGGGATTGCCGGGACTGGCGCTCGGGCGACCACTCCTGCGCCGACGGTCCGTGGTGGCCGTCCCTGGGCAGGCGATGGCGGTGAGCGGGCAGTCTCCGATGGCCACCAACAGCCGCGTCTGACCACCTGGCCGGTCGGGCTCCTGCTAGTTGTCGACCTCCGGGCCCCGCGCCACGAACCAGGACCAGCGTTGCCCGTCCCAACGAACCCCTCGGTCGGCCATCGTGGACGCCAGCCAGACACTGGTCACCGGCTCTGGGAGATCAGGTGGATCGGACGGGAGCTGACGTTCGCCGAGCCAGGTTGTCAGGTACGACTCGACCGCCCAGCCAGCCCCCTGGAGGTCGACCGGAATAAAGACGTGCCGCTCGGGCGCCGTCGTTGCAGCCAGCTTCTTCAGGTTGTCGGCCTGCTCGGGTTCCCGGAGCCAGCCACTCACCCAGCTCGGAACGCTCGCCCCAGAGCTGTCGATCGCCCCGCCCTGGCCGGCCATCATGAACGAGACCTCGCCGCTACCGGGTCTGCGGTAGCAAGTCAGGTATCCGATCCCGAGCCCGTCGAGGTGTTCCCACATAGCCCGGTCGCGCCGCCGGAGCACATGATCGACCGGGAGGCCACCCTCGAAGTTCTGCGACTCGAAGAGCCGTAGAACGGCGGGCAGCTCGGCCTCGATCCTCTTGAGGTTCGCTCGGGTCTCGAGAAGAACGGACCAGGCTCCTGCCAGCGGCCACTGCTTCGACCCCTTGGCTGGGCCTGAGTTCCACGTCCGGGCAAAGCCGCGGTCAACGGCGCCCGTCACCTCGATGGCGATGTCCGGGTTCGCCTCGGACCCGACCCGGAGGTCGTACATACTCGGGGCGCTGTTGTCGTCGTGCTGTTCGACCACCCGCCCGAGGGCGAGGGCGATCACCTTCTGTGCCCAGGCCTCTTCGGGTCGAAGTGTCTGTCCCACACCCTGGGACGGTACCGAGGGCGCCTCGAGCCGGCGAGCGAATATGCACGGCCACCCGGTGAGATCGGCTGAAGGCCGGCTAGGTGGACGGATCGGGTAAAGGAGTCCCCGGCACGATGGCCAGGGACTCGGAGGAAAAGTGGTGTTGGGGAAGTCCTGGCCAGTGCAGCCTTCGTCGCCAGTAGTGCCATGCTGGTGGCGGCCATCGCCGGCCGGCCGATCACGATCCGGCTGGAGAACCAGTTCGACCTGCGACGGCAATAACGCGGTAGCTCGACACCGGCCAGGCGGGCGATGATCCCGTTGCGCACCCGACCGGGTGCGGGCTGGACCCCGCAGGCGCACTCGCTGAGCAGAAGCCCCTGCTGGCGTAGCCGTGCGTACAGGTTCGGGTGCCGGCGCGGGCCTCCACTAAGCCCTGTCAACCGATCTCTGACGCCGTGGGAGAATTCCGCAGATACCCCCCGATGGAGAAGGTGAACACGGTGATGATGAAGCTCGGACACGCTAGCGACATGCTGGCGGACGCTCGGAAAGAGTTAGCTCGGGCGGAGCACTTGAACAACGTCGGTGCTGCACTTATCGTCGCCGTCGCGGAGCTCATTCCCGTCGTGGAGGAAGAGTTCGTGGACCCTGCGGCCGAAGAACTGGTACACGCGTTGCAGAAGGCGACGCGTGAGCTCTCCATCGTGTTGGACCTTCGCCAGAAGGAAGTGTGACTGTCTACCCCTACAAGGCGAGAGAACGCGTCGAGGCACTGATTCGGGCCTTGGAGACCTTCCAGGAGAGGGACCCGAGCCTCGACGCCATAGTCGAGGCAATCAAGGCCGACATCGGTCGGGAAACCCGGTGATTCAAGCGGTCGCCGGTGTCATCTCACCCGAGGGCATTGAGAGCGGCGAGGCGATCCGGGCAGCGGACGCTTGTCGTGGGGCGCGGAGATCGCGCCGCCAGAGGCGGTCGCTGTTTCTGGCGTCATACCCCGGAGGGTTACTCTGCCCGCCGCCTGACGGCCGACAGGACGACGGCCGCCCACCAGGAGCGGGCAGCGCCACCTCGGCGTTGGTCGGCGCCTGGCTTTCGGCCACCGTGATGCAATCTGGTCGACGGTCCACCATCGGCGGCGGCCCACGGCCGCACTGAGCTCGACCGGCGCTCCAGGCAGAGGAATCTAGCGAACTTGTGTTCGCTACCAGGTCTCCGAGCAGGTCGCGCTCACACCGAGACGAGGCGGACCCCGAGTGGCCCGAACAACGCAAAAAGAGGGCGCAGGGCGCGCGCCCCGCGCCTACCACTAGGAATTTCGCGCCCCTCTCGCGCCCTCTTCCGGCCCTTTCTGAGAATACTTCTCACATTCGACTGACTATACCCCTTCTGACCAGCACCTTTACCGTGGGCGATGGGGGTTTCGAACCCTCGACCTCTGCCGTGTGAAGGCAGC
>CAZCVW010000043.1:0-14628 GCA_964502185.1 uncultured Burkholderiales bacterium | reverse complement strand
GGGCGGCGCGGATGGCGTTCCCGCCATGGACGCGGCCGTACGGCTCGCCGCCGTCACGGTGGAACAGGACACCATGCCGCCCGGGCCCGAAGGCGGCGACGTGGGCGGCCAGGGCGTCGACGACGAGCGGGCTCAGGGCCACTGAGCGGTAGCTGTTCTTCGACTTCGGCGGAGCGAACACCGACGGCCCCGTCTTCGGGCTCCAGAGCTGCCGGTCGACCCGCAGCTCCCGGCGCATGAAGTCGACGCGGTCGACGGTGAGCCCGAACAATTCCCCTTGGCGCAGCCCCGTCCCGGCGGCCAGCAGGAGGGCCGCCCGCAGCCGCTCGGTAATGCCAGCCGCCAGCGCCCGTACCTCCTCTGCCGTGAGCGGGACGAGCGGCACCACCTCGACCTTGGGGAGCCGGGCACCGGCGGCGGGGTTGCGGACGATCCTGCCGTCCTCCACCGCGGCCTCGAGCAGCGATGACAGCGTTGCGTGCATCGTATGGACCGTTGCCGGTGCGAGGTCAAGGCCAGCCGCCCAGCCCTCGATGTGCGCCCGACGGAGGCTGGAGAGCGGCCGGGCGCCCAGCGCCGGGAGGATGTGCAGGCGGAGCTCCCGCTCCACCCGCTCGACATTCGACGGCCTCCAATGCCGCCGGCCGACCCACTCCTCGGCGTAGGCGGCGATGGTGATCTGCCCCGCCTGTGGCTCGACGTAGGTGCCGGAGAACAGCCGGTGCTCGAGGTCGGCCCTGAAGCGGTCGGCGGCCGCCTTCTGTCCCTTCGGGAACGCCTTCGACTTCTCGGGCGCACCGGGGTACTCCCGCCAGCAGACGAGATAACCGGTGGGCCGCTTGCGGATGTAGGCCATGGTTCGGCCCTCCTTGGTTGCCGACCGGCGCCCAGTCGACGGTCGGGAGCATCGTAGAGAGCGGGTATGACAGCGACCAGGAGGAATCAGCGGCCGAGCCCGTCCAGCCACCCGTCGACTTCGTCGCGGCGGTAACGCAGGTGCCGCCCCACCCGCAGCCCCCGCGGGCCCGTGCCCTTGAGGCGCCACTGGTAGAGCGTCTTCAGGGGCACCTGGAGGTAGGCGCTCACCTCCTCGGCGGACAGGAGCCGGTCGCTCGAGGCGGGGCGGCTTCGGCCGGCGGCGGACAAGACGCCGCGCTGGCGGGCGTCCGGGTCGGTTTTGGCAGGCTGGCTTCTCGTCATGGACCCACCTTGCGCCCCCCACTCGGGCCGCGACTCGGGACGCAACCAGGGACCTCGCCACTTTCTGCCGCGACCTTGTGCTCGGGCACCCGCCTGAGCGAACTGGTGGGCGCGCGTCAGCCGTCGATGTCGACTGCCCCCGGCCTCTTCGTCGCGGTGGCCGCCGTGCTTCAAGGCGTCGCTCCGCATGGGCTGCGGAAGCCGGGTTCAGGCTGTACAGATCACGCCGTGTCCGCTTCGCCGACACGGGCCGTACTCGGGACAGCGGCGCGCGGGCAAGCTCGGTCCGCCGTTGCACGGCGGGAGCACCCTGAACGCACGGCTACCCGAGTCAGCGAGTTCGTCAGGTGTCTCGTCACAGGGTGAGGCCCGGCCCAAGACCAGGTCCAAGGTGGCGTCCCGAGTGACGTCCCGAGTCGCGTCCCTAGTGGCGTCCCGAGTCCGGGAGGTCCTTCGAGCGTCGGGCTACAGGCCGGCGGACCAGGGACTGCCCCGCAGCGGATTTTCGTAGTACGATATTCCAGTTGCAGATACATCACTCTGCTCGCCGCCACGGCGTCAGCGACGACGACATCAGCCATGCCGTCGTGAACGCCTTGGCCGTCGAGGACGCCGGCGAAGATCCGGACCGGTGGCTTGTGATCGGTCCCGACCGAGTCGGGAACCTTCTCGAAGCCGTTGTCCTGATCACCGCCGAAGGCGAGCAGATCGCCATCCACGCCATGCCCAGGCGGCCGAAGTACCGGAGGCTGCTCGCACAGTGACCGACCCTCAGCCCCACCCCGACCCCGCCCCCGGCCGTCAGATCACCGACGCCGACATCGACGCCCTGGCCGACGAGGCCGAGCAGGGCTATGACGTCGACGCCATCATCGCCCGCCGAGGTAAGCGCGGTCGCCCGGCCCTCGGCTCCAGCCCAGCCACCGTCGAGTCCGTCCGCCTCGATCCGGAGCTGCGGGACGAGCTGGCCTCCCGGGCGGCCGCCGAAGGCGTCTCGCCATCAGAGCTCATCCGGAAAGCGCTCCGGAAGTACCTCCGAACAGGCTGAGATCGCCAGGGTCGCTCGGCCCGAACCGAGCCGGCATCCAAGGGCGTGTTCTCGGCGTGTGATCTCCCGTTCGACGCGTCGCGCCCGCCATTCGAATCCCCGCCGACCCGGGATCAAGCATTACCGGACGGGTCAGGCTGACAAGATGGGACCGTGACTGCGCCTCGAATCCGGGCAATCGAGCGCCCTGACGGCACCTATACCGTCGAGGTCCGACGAACCGGTGTCGAGCCAAGCGGTGGTCTTCTGCCGGGGTACCTGATCGCGCTGATTACCCGCCTTCGGTGGCAGCTCTCCCACGATAAGTCGTGGTCTCTGGAGGTGCTCGCTCCTATGAGCCGTCACCGTGCCCTTCGCTCGAAACGCTTGCTGCTCAGAGAGGTTTTCCGGTCCGAGTCGGAAGCCATGGCCGCCATCGACCCGGTCATCCTGCGCCTGGAGTCGGGCGAGTTCGATGGCGAGGTGGGATAGCGCTGACGGGCCGATGCATCTCGCTGTGGTCCGCGACACTGTCGAGGTGAAGCGATCGCTGATCCGAGCGATGGCCCTGGTGGATGAGGCCTTGGACGAGGTGCTCTACCGGCCGGCGGTCGTGAAGGCGTTCATGTGGGTGCCCCGCTGGTGGCTTTGCGATTTGGCGAAGCTCTCCATGGCACTCGACGACCGCTGGGGCGTGGGGTACTGGGACCAGGCCGATATCGCTCCAGGTCGACCTTGCGAGGCGTGCGGCCGTCGAGCCTCAATCCACGTCGTCGGTGGTCCTTGGGACGACGAGACCGACGAAGTAGATGCCGAAGGCGATGACGACCTTGACACGTTCCTCGACGACCGTGCTGTCTACCTTTGTGGCTGGTGCCACCTTGAAGGCCCGATCCTTAACGAGGACGATCTGAAACGGGAACTCGACACTGCGGCTCGGGATTCAGTCGCCTGGCGTTGGCGATGGAGAACGGGCCGCGGGTAGCGCATCCGTGTAGATCCCGAGCGGCGGTTCCTACGACCGTGGGTTGGTAGCGCTCGGCTTCTCGATGAACCCGATCATGACTGCGAACTGGCCGGCGATATAGCCGTCAGCGAGCCCCTGAGCGACGCCGAGCACTGGGCCGGGCTCCGCGACTTGAACAAAGATCAGCGTTGGGATCACGGCGAGGCCGCCGAGGAAATTGCAGATCTGAACGCCCCACCCCGAAGCAGCGGAGCGGCGGATAAGTCGTCCGACACGCATGTTGAGAGCGACTCCGATGGCCAGGCCGGCGGCCACCGAGACCCCGGACCGGGCTCCATGCCAATGCCACATCGCCTGGCCGAGACTGAGCGCAACCACGACGACGCACAAGGCATAGCTGAAGACCACCACCCCGACTCCGTGGGTCGACCCCCAGCGGACTCCCGCCGAGAAGCTGCGCTGGTGCCACCGAGAGAGCCGAGACGAACCTGGCACGCCCCCATTCTCCCATCCCCTCGCTGTCCACGGCCCAGAATGAGCAATCGCAAGGCGCCGTGAGCGGTCCGGGCAGGTGCCGAGGGATTAGCGGATAACGCGGTCTTCGTAACGCTCTCGGGCTGCTTGACGAGAGGTGCCAAGTGCCATGCCGATGCGGCCCCATGATCGGCCACGCTCCCGGGCGGCACGCACCGTCGCCTCGAGATGGGCCTGGGCGGCGCCGACGCTGATGACGGCTTCGGCCACGGCGCGCAGATCGCTGATGTCTTCGGCCGGCGTCGTGTCAGGGTCGAGTTGATCGAGCCAGGCCTCGGCCTCGGCGGCGGCCTGCTCGAGCTGTTCACGCGTACGAGGCATGGGCATCACCCTTCAGAGGTACCGGTAGAACTTCTGGCGGAGGCCATCGGCGTGGATCACGACGGGGTCGTCATCGGGATCGAGGACGACGATCTCAAGCAAACGCCCGTCACGGTCGGCGCCGATGATGAGAACTCGGTCGACCCCGGGAACGGCTCGCAGGGCGTTGCGCGTGGCATGGAGGATGTCCTCGTCGGAGACCCCGTGCTTACGGGCGCTGTCGGCGATCTCCACCACGACAGGTTACCTTGTCAACCAAGATTCGTCAAGGTAACCTGTCGCGTTCACAGTTCGCGGCTCCAGGTCACGGCCGCTGGGTGCCGACACCCGGCCACGTTGTCCGGCCAAGTCCGCGGCTAGTCCGCGAGAGGTCCGCGAAAGGCCGAGGTCCAGCGGGAAACGGCAGGAAGCAGTGCGTAGTAAAAGTCCTGGTCAGGCGGCATTTCCGCCGGATCTCGCAGGTCCAAGCGAGGCAACGTCCACTTCGAGGAGTACTGGTAAACCTCAGATACCGGCCGCGGACAGGGCCTGGACCGCTCGGCGGAGCGCATCACCCAGCACCGGGTGCCCAGCCTCGAAACGGATCTCCGCCGTCTTGAGAGCATCGATGAGGTGAGGCTGTTCCTCCTCCGGGGCGTCGGCCTGGAGCCGGCGCTCGACCGCGGCGGTGAGCCGCGTCAGCTCGGCCCGGTCTTCGTGGCCTTCCCGGGTGCGCTCGATGGCGGCGGAGAGCTCGTCGAGGAGCCGTCGCAGATCGTCTTCCACCCCCGCACGCTACCGCTGGAAACGTGCCCGTCACCGACGCGACGCCGGATCCTGCCGGTAGAAGTCACGCAGGACCCCGTACAGGGCCGGCTTGCGGGCCTGCATCTCGCCGGGAAGATCGAAGAAGACCTCGGTGGCGACCGCGAAGAACTCGCCGGGGTTCACGGCTGCGTAGCCACGCAGCAGGCCGTCACCGAACCCGTCGCGGAGGAATTCGTACTCCGCGGTGCAGACGTCGTGCCAGCGGGCCCGGGCGGCGGCATCGGGCAGCGGCGGGGTCCCGTCGATGACGTCGTCGAGCATGTCCAGCTTGTGGGCGAACTCGTGGAACGCCACGTTGTGGCCCCGCTCCGGATGACGGGCGTCGGCCCGGGCCGCGTCCCAGGCGATGATCACCGGCCCCCGACGATCGTTGGCCTGACCCAAGATCGGGAGTGGGGTGTCGGTGACCACACCGGGAGCCGGCCCGGGGCGGGCACCGCTCAGGATGACCGTGGTCGGATGCACGATGATCGCCTGCACATCCCGGTAGCAGGCGAAGTCGAGCCCGAGAATGAGCAGGCTCGCCTGGGCGGCGATCAGGATGCGGATCTCGTCGGTGAGCGCGAACCCCGCGGCGGCCTCCCAGCGCTTGTGCCGCAGGAGGAGATCCATGAGCTCTCCGAGGCGAGCCCGCTGATCGGCGTCGAGGAGAGCCCAATGCGAGAGGGCGCCCTCCACGACCCGCTCCCAGCCGGCGGGCAGACCGGGCCGGCGCCGCCATCGCGAGCTCATGTCCCGTCCCCCACCGTCGCGCCCATCCCCGGATGCAACAGCATCCACGGCCGAAGCGTTCCCAGCGTGCGACAGCCAACTTTCCGGCGTTCTGTTCGGAATAGTTCCGAACAGGTTGCCGGAAAACGGTCAGAAGACGCGTCGCCGGTCAGCCGAGCCGCTCGGCCAGCAGCTTCTGGACCACCTGGGGGTTGGCCTTCCCCTGCGATGCCTTGACCACCTGGCCGACGAAGAACCCGATCAGCACGGTCTTGCCGCCGCGGTAGGCGGCGACCTTGTCGGGGTGGCCGGCGAGCACCTCGTCGATGATCGCCGTGATCGCCCCCTCGTCGCTCACCTGGGCGAGGCCGCGTTCGGCGATGATCCGGTCCGGGTCGCCGCCCCGCTGCATCAGCTCGGCGAAGACCTCCTTGGCGGCCGGTCCGGCGATCGCGCCGGATTCGACGGCCTTGACCAGCGAGCCGAGCCCGGCGCCGGTCAGGGGGATGTCGCCGAACTCCCGGTCCCCCAGCTCGCGGGGCAGCTCGTTGATGATCCAGCGGGCCACCGCCGGGGCCGGGGCGCCCTCGGCGATGGCCGCCTCGAGCAGGTCACCGGGGGCCCGATCCCCGGTCAGCAGTTCGGCGTCCGCCTCGGAGATCCCGTGCGCCGCCGGCCAGGTGGCGAACCGCTCGGCCAGCACCGCGTCGCGCAGTCGCGCTTCCGCCCGATACTCGGTGCGGCTCTTCTTGGGCGGCCGGGTCTTGGCCTTGGCCGACTTCTGGCGCGCCTCGGTGAGTTCTGCGTGCCCTCTCGGCTCGGCCGACGCTCCCGGCGCCGGCGCGGCCTCGGCTCGAGCCGCCCATGAATCGCGCAGGGTGACGATCCGGTTGAGCACCGGCGCCCCCGGGCGCGAGTCCTCGGCGTCGACGATGAAGTAACCGACCCGCTCCAGCTGCCAGCGGCTGCCCGGCCCGGCGGCGGCCAGGCTGGGCTCGAGCAACGCGGGGCGCACCACCTGGAGCGAGTCGGGGTTGAGATGGCCGCTGAAGTCGCCTTCGGCGTCCTCGGGGCGGGCGACCGTGAAGAGCCGGTCGTAGAGGCGCACGTCGGCGGGCACCGCGTGCGGCGCAAAGACCCAGTGGATGACGCCCGACACCTTGACGCCAGACCCCTGAGCATCAGTCGGGGTCTTGCCGACCGAGTCGGGGACGTGGTGACAGCGCAGTGCAACCACCTCGCCCCCTTCCTCGATCACTTCGTCGCAGGTGATGCAGTAGCCGTGGCGCAGCCGCACCGTCCGCCCCGGCGCCAACCGCTGGTAGCCGGGGGGCGGTTCCTCCGCGAAGTCGTCGCGGTCGATCAGGATCTCGCGCCCGAACGGGAGCGTGCGCTCGCCCGGCTTGCCCACGTCGGGCGGGAAGTAGGGGCCCGTCAGCTCTTCGACTTCGCCTTCGGGCCATGACGTGATCGTGACCTTGAGTGGCCGGAGCACACCGAGGACGCGGGGCGCGGTCCAGTTGAGGTCGTCGCGGACGCAGTATTCGAGCTTGGCGAGGTCGACGGTCGAGTTGACCTTGGCCACGCCGATCAGGTCGGCAAAGGCGCGGATCGCCTCGGGGCGGTAGCCGCGACGGCGCATCCCGGCGATCGTGGGCATCCGGGGATCGTCCCAGCCGGAGACGTGGCCGTCCTCCACCAGGGTGATCAGCTTGCGCTTGCTCAGCACCGTGTAGTCGAGGTTGAGCCGGGCGAACTCGTACTGCCGGGGCCGGCTCAGGCCTCGGCGCTCGGAGACCCGGGTGTGCTCGATCACCCAGTCGTACAGCTCGCGGTTGTTCTCGAACTCCAGCGTGCAGATCGAGTGGCTGACCCCCTCGATCGCGTCGCCGAGCGGGTGGGCCCAGTCGTACAGGGGATAGATGCACCAGGCGTCGCCGGTCCGGTGGTGGTGGGCGTGGCGGATCCGGTAGAGGAGCGGATCGCGCATCTTCATGTTGGAGGCGGCGAGATCGATTCGGGCCCGCAGCACACAGGTGCCGTCGGGCAGCTCGCCGGCCCGCATCTGCCGGAACAACGCCAGGTTGTCCTCGACGCTCCGATCCCGGTAGGGCGACGGCCGGCCCGGCTCACTCAGGCTGCCCCGGTACTCCTTGATCTCCTCGTCGCTCAGGTGGTCGATGTAGGCCTTCCCGTCGCGGATCAGATCCTCGGCGAGCTCGTACATCTCCTCGAAGTAGTCGGAGGCGTAGAGCGCCCGGTCGCCGAACGAGAAGCCGAGCCATTCGACGTCGCGCTGGATCGAGTCGACGTACTCGACGTCCTCCTTCTCCGGGTTCGTGTCGTCGAAGCGGAGGTTGCAGCGCCCCCCGTACTGCTCGGCGATCCCGAAGTTCAGACAGATCGACTTGGCATGGCCGATATGCAGGTAGCCGTTCGGCTCCGGCGGGAACCGGGTGATGACCCGCCCGCCATGCGCGCCGGTGCGCAGGTCCTCATCGATGACGTCGCGGATGAAATCGGAGCGCGTGGGCTCCGGGCGGTCGTCGCTGGTCACGGCCCGCCACTGTACCGAGCGCCTGGCCGCTCCCGATCTGGGAGTCAGTCCCCTTCCTCCGCCTTACCCCCGACCCATCTTTTTGTGGAGGGTCATGCCGCTGTGAGCGGCATGACCCTCCACAGATTTTGCGGGGGAGCAGATGGACGAGACCACCAGGCCCGCGGCGGCCGCTCCGGCGGGCATCGTCCGGCGTTAAGAGCCCTCGGCGCGACCCGGCCTGAGTTCGTCCGCGAAGCCCGCCGTCAGTGTGCGGCCTTCCGAGAACGCTCTACCGGAGAATGGAGACCACCTCGATCGGGCAGGCCGGCCCGGGAGCGGTGGCCAGACGGGAATCGGTCGTGAGCAACGTGGCGTCGAGCGCCTCGGCCAGGGCGACGTACGCGGCGTCCCAACCCCTGACCGTCGCCCGCAGCTCCCAGGCTCGCGCCAGTAGGGCACGGTGGCCGTACCGCTCTCCTGGCCAGTCGCGCAGGTCAACGACGGCCTGGGCGGCGGCGGTGGCGTCAAGACGGCCGAGGAGGTGCTGTCGACGGATCACCCCGAAGACCTCGACGTCGACCAGGTGGGGAGCGGCGTGATCGGTGTCGGCGGCGAGCCGTTGGCGCACGGCTTCGGCGGCCGGCGTGTCGGCAACGACTTCGAAGAGGGCCGACGCGTCAACGACCAGCATCGGGCCACGGGCCCCGCAGCTCGTCGAGCGCCTCGATGACCTCCGAAGTCGTGATGTCCGAAGGTCGCCGCCGCGTCCGGGCCAGCCACTCCTCCACGCTGGGACGAGCCGCCAGCCTGGCCGCCTCGCGCCGCAGCAGCTCAGGAACGGTGATTCCGGTCTCCGCGGCCCGCCGGACTAGAGCGGCGTAAACCTCGTCATCCACGTCGCGTATCTGAATGGTCTTAGGCACCACCGCAGGATATCATGCGTTTGCGCATGAGGAGCTTGATCGGTTGCCTAGGCGGGAGATTGCGGCGGATGACCATCCTGCAGGGAGCGTCGGTACGGCTCCGACCGGCCACCCGGGACGACATCCCGGAACTCGTCAAGTTTCGCCAGACGCCGTAGGTCTACGAGCCCTGGCGGGGCGGGGCTCCGTGGGCATCTTCCTCAAGCGAGCCCAGACCTTCGCCCAGCTGCGGCCGAAGGATCGCTTGGGTCCGGGCTGAGCGGCAACGTGACTACGAACCGGGCTCCGGGGTGGTGGTCGGGGTCGAGGGCGAGGGTGCCGCCGTGGCGCTCGACGATGTCGCGGGCGATGGCGAGGCCGAGACCGGCCCCGCCGGTGGCTGCGGTGCGGGCGTCGTCGAGGCGGGTGAACCGGTCGAAGATGCGTTCCTGGTCCTCGGGCGGGATTCCGGGCCCGTCGTCGCTGACGGCCAGGACGGCGGACTGGTCGCGCTGGGTCAGCGTCAGCGTGACGGTGCTGGTGGCGTGGCGGGCGGCGTTGTCGGCCAGGTTGCCCACCGCCCGGGTGAGCTGGGCGGCGTGGCCGGTAACCTGGACGGCGGCGACGCCGGCGATGTCCACCCTGACCCGGCCGGCGGCCCGGAGGCGCCGGGCGAGGCCCAGGACGATGTCGTCGAGGTCGACCCGGGACCGGGCCGCCGCCGGAGCCGCCCCCGCGTCGGTGCGGGCCAGCTGGAGCAGGTCCTCGACCAGGTGCTGCAATCCCACCGTCTCCTCCAGGATGCTCCGGTGGGTGGCGGCGAGGTCGGCGCCCTCGGCGTGAGCGAGATCGACCTCGAGTTCGGAGCGGATCCGGGTCAGCGGACTGCGGAGCTCGTGGGAGGCGTCGGCCACGAATCGGGCCTGGCGCTGGGCGGCGTCATCGACGCGTTCCAGCATCGTGTTCATGGTCCGGGCCAGGCGGGCGATCTCGTCGTCGCCGGTGGGGACGGGCACCCGGCGGTCAAGGTCCGAACCGCCGATGCCGGCCACCTCCGACCGGATCGCCTCCACCGGCCGCAGCGTGCGCCCGACCAGCCACCAGATGAGCGCGGCCAGCAGCAGGGCCACGGCCGGGACGGCGACGCTGAGGGAGGTGGCCAGGACGGTGGTGCTGTCGTGGATGTCGTCGAGGATCCCGGCGACGTGGATCACGGCCGGCCCGTCGGTCCCCTCGACCCGCCGGGACAGGAGCCGGAAGGCGGCGTCGTCGTGGGGCAGGCCGGTGACCGTGCGCAGCTTCTGGCGGCGCGACGGCTCCGCCGCCACCGGTCCCTTGCCGGCCACGTTGGCGCTGGTGGCGATCACCGTCCCGCCCACCACCACCTGGGCGACGGTGTCGTCCTCCCCGAGCCCGGTGATCGTGGGCGGCACCCGCCCCGTCTGCACCAGCGCCTCGATCTCGTCGACCCGCGTGCCGATGCTCTCGTCGAGGTTCGCGATGAGCAGGCGCCGCTGGCTGGCCACGAGGCCGACGCTCGCCGCGATGAGGACGGCAATGACGGCCAGCGTGGCCAGGGCGGTGATCTTCTTCCTCACGGTGTGGTGATCCGGTAGCCGGCGCCCCGCACCGTCTCGATGGAGCAGCGGCCGAAGGGGTCGTCGACCTTGCGCCGCAACCGGAGGATGTACACCTCCACGATGTTGGATTCGGCGTCGAAGTCGGAGTCCCACACCCCGGCCAGGATCTCGTCCTTGGTCAGCACCTGCCCGGCCCGGCGGACGAGGAACTCGAGCACGTTGAACTCCCGGGCGGTGAGCGGCACCTCGACGTCGCCGACGAAGACCCGCCGCTCCGCCGTATCGATCCGCAGATCACCGACCTCCACCGGGGCCGGGCCCCGCCCGCCGGATCGGCGGAGCAGGGCCCGGACCCGGGCGAGAAGCACGGGGAACGAGAACGGTTTGGTCAGGTAGTCGTCGGCGCCGGTGTCGAGGGCTTCGGCTTCGTCGAGGTCGCCGTCCTTGGCCGTGAGCATGAGGATCGGGGTCCAGATCCCCGCCTTCCGGAGCTCCGCGCAGATCTGGTAGCCGTTGCGGCCGGGCAGCATGATGTCGAGCACGATCAGGTCGTAGGCGCCTTCAGTGGCCCTCCACAGCCCGTCTGTCCCGTCCCCGGCGACCTCCACGCTGAAGCCCTCGGCCTCGAGGCCCCGCTTGACCGCGGCGGCGATCTTGGTGTCGTCTTCCACCAGCAGCAGCTTCACAGGGCCCTCGCGGTGTTCGTCAGCGGATCCGGTCTCGGATGGTCGTGATGGTGACCTGGTCGCCGGCCACGGCGCCCGCGTCGCCCGCCGCCCGGTCGAGGAGGAGCTGGTCCTCCCAGAAGCCGAGCCGGGCCCGGTCGACGTCGGCCTGGGGCCGGTGGCGCAGCTGCAGGTCGAGACCGGCGTGACCGACGTCGATGGCGGCCGGGCGGGCCGTCCTGGCCGGCGAACCAGGTCCCGTCCTTGTTGACCACGACCCCCTCCTCATAGTTCGAGACATCCTCTCCGAAGTACCAGACGTTGCCGGCGTCGTCCTGGGCGTAGTGGTCGACGGCGGTTTCGAGGATACGCCCCTCCTTGTAGGCCACGAAGTGCGTCACCCGGGTGGCGATGTCCCGCCCGTCCCAGTGGAAGACCTTCGTGTCGGGGAGCTGCGTGACCTCGAAACGCAGCCTCTCGCCGGCCTCGGCGCCGAGTTCGATCGACTGGCCCGTCGCGCCCCGGGGGAAGAGCGGGTTGGTGATGGCCGTCGGATGGGAGAAGGAGGGCTTGGCCAGATCGACCCGGGCCCTTGTCGGAGTTTTCATGGAGTTGAGCCCTTTCATGGTCGTGGGTTGCGGCTGCGGCCATGGTGGGGCTCCGGCCATGACTCCCCCATGACCGATCCCGGGCCCGTGTCATCCGGGATTCATCTCCCGTCGCAGCCCACGCCGGGCGGGTGAGTCAGGTGAGGTTCATGCCGTGTCCCGCATGATCGAGGCATCCCAACCGGAGCACACCGAGGAGACGACATGCAGCGAAGGATCAAGATCATCGTCGGCGCCACCACCCTGGCAGCCGCCGCCGCGCTCGGCACCGGTGCCGCCATCGCCGGCGCGGGTGACGACGACGCCACCGAACGCCCGATCACCGGCGAGGCCCGGGCCAAGGCCGAGGCCGCCGCCCTCGATTACACCCACGGCGGCCGGGTGACCGGCACCGAAGAAGGCGACGAGGAAAGCCTCTACGAGGTCGAGGTCACCAAGACCGACGGGTCCCAGGTCGACGTCCAGCTCGACAAGGACTTCAAGGTCGTCGGCGACAAGGTGGACGACGACACCACCGAAGAAAGCAACTGACCCATTCGGTAGGTCGGCGGCGGTGAGGCTCTCGTCCGAACTGGGCACAGGGCCTTGCCGTCGTGCCCCGTCATCTGAGAGTCATGTCCAGTCGCGCATGCTGGGCCCATGAGACGACGCGTTCCCTGCGCCCTCGGCCTCGCCCTGATCTGGGCCGGTGCCGCCGCCTGCGGCGGCTCCGGGGCCACCCAGGTCTCCGCCGCCCCGGTGATCGACCCCGGCGACGCCGGGAAGTACCGGCCGAAGATCGCCGCCGCCGACTTCGTCGATGCCATCGACCACCCGTACCTGCCCCTCACCCCCGGATCCAGGTGGCTCTACGAGGGTGTCAGCGACGGGGAACCGGAACGGATCGAGATCACCGTCACCCGCGAACCGCGCCAGATCATGGGGATCTCGGCCGTCGTGGTGCGCGACGTCGTCCACAAGAACGGCGAGCTGGCGGAGGACACCTACGACTGGTTCGCCCAGGACCGCACCGGCAACGTCTGGTACCTCGGCGAGGACAGCAACCAGTACGAGGGCGGCAAGCCCACGCCGGCAACGCCGAGGGCATGGGCGAGGTGCAGCGGACGGGCGCCATCCACTCCATCCGGCTCGGGGACTACCGGGACGTCGTGGTGATCGAAGAGTGGTCGCCCCTGGAACCGGAGATCATCGAGCACAAGTACTACGCCCCGGGGGTCGGCAAGATCTTCGAGGACGACGTGGCCGGCGGCTCGGCCCGCCTGGAGCTCGTGGAGTACACGCCGGGCGGTTGAGTCAGGTCAGGTTCATGCCGTGTCCCTGAAAGTGCAAAACCTCTGTTGGATTACGGACGGAGACCCGATAGGGTGGGCCTATACCTCAACCGGGCCGGCGCTCGTCAATGGTGCCGCCTCGTTGCCCATCCACCCCGACGAGGATCGGGGTCCATGAGTGCAGCCCGGAACGAGCAGGACTGAACGGTCCTCTGAGTAGCACCTCGCCTTTCAATTGCCGCGGACGCTTGAGCGGCCGCCCTTGGGGCATCCGATGCACGCCGCCCCGACCCGACGCTCTCTTCCAGCAACAAGGAGTTCTCATGCCCAACGCTCTCATCACGGGATCAGGGGCGCGCTCGTCCGACGTCGCCGCCGCCCTCCGATGCGGAGGCTTCGAGCCGGTCTGCGCCGACAGCGCCTCGGATCTCGTCGACCTCTGCGCCTCGGTCTTACCGAAGTCGCTCAACTGTTACGTGCAGCTGCCCGGCGACCACTCCGGGGGACACACCCGAGCCCCCGGGCACCCGGCCCGGACGACGGCGCTGGCGGAGGCCTCGGCCATGGTCGCCGCCGGCGGGATGGCCCGCTACGACGCGGCCACCACCGTGGCTCCCCTGCTCACGGAAACCGCCACGGTGGTGCTCGTGATGGAAGACCGGGTCGCCGACGAGGGTCGGTCCGACCTCGCCGGCGTCATGGACGACCTCACCCGCGTCCTCGCACGGGCCCTGCGCCAGGACTACCGGGCCACGGCGGTCAGGGTCGCCCTGGTGGAGGACCGGCGCTCCCCCTCCGAGATCGCCTCGATCGCCCACCACGGCGGTGATCGCCCGCTGCCCGTGCCCTCGTACGTCGATTTCGAGCCGGACCTCGGCTTCGCCGACTGGAGGCTCGAAGTGCTGAGCCTGCTGGCGGTGGGCGCATGACCGGGCCTGCAGCTAGGCCTAGGAGGGCATTCCCGCACCCAAGGCGAGGACATCCCGGCGGTGGTCGACTGGGTGTGGCCGGCCCGTTAGCGGTCGAGGCTCAAGGTTCCCGTTCCCGGTCGTTAGCATCCGGCTGTGAGCACGTACCCGGCCCCCACAACCACGACAGCCGACGTCTCCTCCCAGCGGGCCGAGGTCGGTTGAATGGACGAGTTCGACTGTCCGACTTGCGGGTCAGACGACGTGAGGGGCGAGCGGCAGCCCGGCGGGACGATCACGCTGACCTGCCAGTCCTGCCAGGCGAGCTGGGCTCGCTCCCCGAAGCCGTCGTGTCCTCGCTGCGGGAAAAGCGACGTCGAGGAGTATGGCCACGAGGACTGGGCCTACGACGACCTGGCCGCAGCTAAGGACGACCCCGAGGCGTCAGGGCGCTACCTCGGGGGCCGCACGTTCAGGTGCCGCAGGTGCCACAACACCTGGGCCCAGGCCCACTAGGACCCGGCGGGTCGTTGCGCTCAGGCTTCGAGGTCCTGCACCTGGTCGAGGAAGCGATGAATTTCAGCCGCC